>DATFLS010000190.1:0-5369 GCA_035267465.1 bacterium | reverse complement strand
GGCGGCTTCGTCACCACCGGTGCCGGCCCGGATTTCGAGAATGGTGTTCTTTTCGTCATTGGGATCCCCGGGGATTAACAGCATCCGGACTTCCTGAGCCAGATTTTCCCGCTGCCTATACAGATCATCCAGTTCGTCATTCACCAGTTCTTTTAACTCCTCGTCATCGCCCTCCAAAATCTCCTCATCCTCCTGAATCTGGTTTTGCACCTCCCTGAACGGTTTATAAACCTCGACAACTTCCGAGAGTTCGTTATGCTCTTTGGAGAGTTCCCGGAACTTCCGGGTATTATTGATTACGTCAGGATCCGCTAATTTTGCGGTGATCTCATTGTACCGATCCTGAATTTTGTCCAGCTTGTCCAATAATTCGGTATAGTTATTTTCACTCATGCCACAGCCTCAGCAATGTATTCTTTTCCGGCGTATTGTTCATAGGCATCTCCGAACGCATCTTTCAGAGCAGTGATGGCCACTTCGACCTGGCCTTCATCCGGTTCACTGGTCGTAATACGCTGGAGCCACAAGCCCGGCTGCGCCACCGCTCGCAATAATGGTCTGTGCATATTCCCACTGGTGACTTTGATCACCTCATAGGAAGTCCCGGCGACCAGGGGTAAAAACAACAGATGCAGAGCGATTCGAATAGGGAGATTTATCATGCCGAATATTGCCAGTGTGAATGTGTCAAGAATCGCATAGATCAAAATCGCGGCCAGTAGCACAATAAATAAAAAGCTGGTGCCACATCTGGGATGAAAGGTGGAGAAGTTCCTGGTGTTTTCCCAATTGAGTTCCAGTCCGGATTCAAAGGTGAATACCACCTTATGTTCGGCGCCGTGGTATTCGAACAACCGCTTCACATCCTGTATCCTTGAGATGAGGAACAAATAGACCAGGAAAAAGAAAATTCGAAATCCGCCGGCCACCAGGTTGAAAGCGAACATCTGCTTCTCGATGTTTAATAATTTGGTTGTGATCCAGAGTGGAGCAATCAGGAAGAGACCGATGCCTATCAAGATGGCCACGGCAGTGGTCAGAAAAGTCGCGACCTTATTCTCTTCGTACTCTTCCGGATGTTCTTCCTCATCCCGGATGGCAATATCGGCGGACCATTGCAGAGTTCCCATCCCGATTTTGAGTGATTCGAACAGCGCCACCACTCCCCTGATCACCGGCCAGGCAGCCCATGTAAACCGATCCTTCATGAGGGCGTATTCGTGTTTATCGACGGTAATAGACTCGTCTTTCCGCCGAACCGCGGTGGCATATGCGCCGGGCACACGCATCATCACCCCCTCAATGACCGCCTGTCCCCCAACCAAAATGGACGATTTGGCAGCCGTAAGAAGCGCAAGCAGGGGAAGGTTCATGCGAGGTTACTCTTTCTCTTTCTTCCCGGCCTTCTGTTGTTTCTTCTTTTCTTTTTGCTTCTTCCCATACCGTAATTCAAATTTATCGATCCGACCGGCCGAATCCACCATCTTTTGCTTCCCGGTGAAAAACGGATGACATTCAGAACAAATTTCCACTTTCAGATCCCCGGATGCCGACCGTGTCTGAAAGGTGTTTCCACACGAACACGTGACGGTCACGACATCGTATTCCGGATGAATATCCTGTTTCATGCGTTGTTCACTCCTTTTTAGTTACTCCCTTGTTCATAACCTAATTTGGATAAATTTAATATTGTGTTAGCTCCGTGGTACAGTCCGTATTTTCTTTGTTGCTCTGATCATCGTAATGCTTCCAGAGCAAGTTGGATACGTTCCATACCACGTTGAAGTTCCTGCATCGAAGTCGCGTAACTGATGCGAATGTGATCATCCGCCCCGAATCCGCCACCGGGCACCACAGCAACATGCGTTTCATCCAGCAGATAATAACTCATATCCAGCGAAGATGACAGGGTTTTTCCATCGTAGGAGTGCCCATAATACTGAGCGATATTCGGAAACACATAAAATGCGCCCTGCGGTGTGCTGCAGGTAACCCCCGGAATCCGGTTGAGCACTCCCAGGGTATGATCCCGCCGTCTCCGATACTCTCCAACCATCTCACCAATGAAAGACTGGGCACCGGTTAATGCCTCCACTGCGGCATACTGAGCGATGGAATTTGCATTGGAAGTGCTCTGGCTCTGAATCTTGGCCATCTGTTCGATAATCTCGCTGTTGGCACCTCCGTACCCGATGCGCCAGCCGGTCATGGCATAGGGTTTGGATACAGACTGCACAGTAATGACCAATCCGGGACTCCCCTCCAATGAAGCGGGTGAAACATGACGGCCATTGTAGGTTACGCGATCATAGCACTCATCCGAAATGAGGAACACGCCATGCTCCCGTGCCAGGTCGACTAACGCACCGATGGTGTCTTCTGAATAAACCGCACCTGTCGGATTGCCTGGCGAATTAATCAGGATGGCTTTTGTCCGGGGATTTATCGCACGCCGCACTCGTCCGATATCGGGTTCGTAGCTCATAGATTCTTTTGTGGTAATGATGACCGGTTCCCCGCCTGCCAGCCGGGCCATTTCCGTGAAGGTGACCCAGTACGGCGCAAATATGATGATCTCCTCACCGGGATTAAGGAGCGCCATCATGACGTTAAACAACACGTGTTTCCCCCCGCTGGAAATAATAATTTCCTCGGGGGTATATTCCATCTCGTTATCCCGTCTGAATTTTGCGCAGACCGCCTCTCTCAACTCATCCATCCCCACGTTCTTGGTATATTTGGTGTACCCGGATTCCATCGCCTTGACTGCTGCCTGCTTGATATGATCGGGCGTGTCGAAATCCGGTTCTCCCACACTGAGGTCGATGATTTCCACCCCCTGACTCTTCAGCGTTTTGGCTCTGTCCGCCACTTCCATGGTCATGGACGGTTGAATTTGCAGAACCCGTTCCGAAAATCCTCTCCATGTGGTTGTTTTTGACATAGTAGGAAAATTCGCTGCTCAATCATTGAATATCAAGCGCAAAAACTCTGAGTTCAGCACTACAACGGTATAAAAACTCAAAGGGGCAAGATCACTTTCCTTCCGGGAAAAGGATCCGTTCGTGGTAGGAGTGGGTCGCGTTGTCACAGGTTCAGGAAGAAGTCATTGGTGGCAGGTAAGTCGAGAACACAAGAGTCAGACCATCAGACATGCAGAAGTTCAAAATACAAGATGGTTATGGGGTTTATCCAGTCTGTGGGAACGGCATCTGTTGGTGATACAATAGCCTCACCTGCGATCCCTCTCGTTTTAGAGGAGTGCGTTCGCCGTCTATTCACTGTCCTGGACAGCCGGACGGATAAAGTAACTACTCATATAATTCGAACGCTTCCGAGTACAAAATACCGGATTTTCAGTCACCAGGATGTTCAGAATGGAAAGGAGGGCTGGGATCGGTGTTTGATCACTGATTCATGGAGCGGAGGAATTCTTCATTATCATGCGTGCCTCTCATCTTGTCCAGCAGGAATTCCATGGCTTCCACCACCGACATCTTCTGGAGGAATTTCCGCAGGATCCAGACCCGAGTCAGCTCGGTTTCAGTGTGGAGCAGTTCTTCACGCCGCGTTCCGGTGCGGTTGATATCGATGGCAGGGAAGGTGCGGCGATCGCTCAGTTCCCGGTCGAGCACAAGTTCCATATTTCCGGTCCCTTTGAACTCTTCAAAGATCACATCGTCCATCCGGCTGCCGGTATCGATGAGAGCGGTGGCGATAATGGTCAGACTCCCGCCTTCTTCAATATTCCGCGCCGATCCGAAAAAGCGCTTCGGTTTGTGCAGGGCGTTGGAATCCAACCCACCGGACAAAATGCGCCCGGAGTGGGGGATGACGGCATTATGTGCACGTGCCAGCCGGGTGACACTATCCAGCAGAATGACCACGTCTTCTCCGAATTCCACCATACGCTTCGATTTTTCCAGGACCATGTTGGCCACCTGGACGTGCCGATCCGGGGGTTCGTCGAATGTGGAGCTCACCACTTCCGCATCCACCGAACGCTGCATATCCGTCACTTCCTCCGGCCGTTCATCTATCAACAGGACAATCAGGGTGGCCTCCGGATGATTCTCCAGGATGGCATTCGCCAGTTTTTGCAGTAAAATGGTCTTCCCGGTTTTCGGCTGTGCAACGATCAAACCACGCTGGCCCTTCCCGATTGGTGAAATCAAATCAACAATGCGGGTGGAAAAATCGTTGGGATCGTGTTCCAGCTGATAACGATCTTCCGGATAGAGCGGCGTCAGATTATCGAAATTAATGATCGACTTGATCTCATCCGGGCGGCGAAAGTTCACCGCTTCCACACGCAGCAAGGCAAAGAACCGTTCATCATCTTTGGGCGGACGGATTTGCCCGGACACCACATGCCCGGTTTGCAGACCGAACCGCTTTATCTGGGAGGGGGAAATGTAAATGTCATCCGGCCCCGGGGTGTAATTATAGTCTGGTGAACGTAGAAATCCATATCCGTCGTCCAGGATCTCCAGGACGCCTTTGGCGAAAATCAGCCCTTCCTGTTCCGCCTGTGCTTCCAGAATCTTGAAAATAAGACTCTGCTTTTTCATGCCCGTGTATCCGGGGATCTGCATCTCCTGAGCCATGGTGCTCAGTTCTTTGATATTCATATGCTGCAGATCAGCAATATCTAATCGTTCTGTGACTTCCATTGTTCTCCGCACTGTTAATTAGTTGATGAAAACTTTGATCTTACTTTAGTTAGTTTAATCGAACCTATGGCTGGTCAATTACCTGATAAATTCCTGCTAAGTTCACCTCTCGAGATGCCGTCCGGCTGGTTATCTTTCTGAATATAAGATAATTCAATTATGTGTCAAGGAAAAAGTTGAATACCTCGTACACCGTGGATGCCATATAGTGGCTGCCGGTAATGATACCGACCTCCGTCTCGCTTATTTGTCGCAGAAATTCTTCGATAGCAGCACGACCTGTACCCAAGTATCGACTCCTCCGCTTTCCTAACACAGATTGCCAGGTCTCGGCAGTATGCATCTCCACTTCGGGAATATCCAGGATACTAATGTTCGCATCGGGCGCGAAGAGATCCCGGAATCGACTGATGTCTTTGTCGACCTTGAGATTGACGAGCACACTCAGTGGTTTTTCAGGATAGAATGTCCGCAAATTTTGAAGGAGGTTTCGGAGGCCGTCATAGTTGTGTGCCACATCGTAATACACCAGTGGCGACTCCTGCAGTCTTTGCAGTCTTCCGGGTATTACTACAGACCGGAGGGCTTTACTCCTTTGTTCCCAGGACACCGAAAACTGGTTCTGATGTTCCACCACCGCAAGAGCAATCACCGCGTTGGTTACCGCCTGTTTTCCCAACATAGCAAGGTTCAGGG
>DATFLS010000189.1:0-7105 GCA_035267465.1 bacterium | reverse complement strand
GATAGACAAAACCGATCCGCGGGTGATTCTCCAGTTTCTCCCGGTGACGCCGGTAGAAATCCCAGTAGAGGGCATTGAAAGGACACGCCTCTGATCCAATCCGCTGTTTGGGATCATAATGACAATTTCTGCAATAGTCGCTCATTTTGTTGATATAGTTGGCACTGGAAACGTAGGGCTTGGTGGCCACCAGACCACCGTCCGCGAACTGACTCATCCCCCGGGTATTGGGGAGTTCCACCCACTCGACGGCATCCAGATAGATCCCCAGGTACCAGACATCGACCTCTGCCGGATCAACGCCGGCTAACAAGGCAAAATTCCCGGTCACCATCAGCCGCTGAATATGATGGGCATAGCCCAGTTCCAGGGATTGGGTAACTGCATGCCGCAGACAGTTCATCTGTGCATCACCACTCCAGTAGAATTCCGGCAGCGGTAACGTGTTCCCGAAAAAATTGGAGTGCTTGTATTCGGGCATGTATCCCCAGTACACACCCCGCACATATTCCCGCCAGCCGATAATCTGCCGCACAAATCCCTCAATCTGTGGCAGGGTGATGTCATCCTGATGCGATTCCCAATACTCCTCCGCTTTCCGAACCACCTCCATCGGGGAAAGCATCTTGGTATTCAGTGCAAATGAAAGAGCAGAATGATATAAGAAAGAGGAGCGGCCGCTCATAGCATCCTGGTATCTGCCAAAGTGCATGAGGCGACGTTCGAGAAAATTCTTCAGCATCTGCAGTGCCTGCTTCCGATGGATGGGCCACCAGAACCGATCCGTTTTCATGCGGCCGATGCACTCAACTCCCAGCTTCTGTATCATGTCATAGATGAGCCCGATCTCATGATCAAACAAGGGCGGCCCCGGCGGACGATCCTCCCCGGGCAGGATCTGACGGTTTTCTTCATCGAAGTTCCACTGCCCGCCGACTGGTTTGCCGTCTTGCATCAGGACATTCAGCTCCCGACGCATGTGGTGGTAAAAGGATTCCATCCGCAGGGATTTTTTCTCCCCGAAGAACTGCCGGACCGTATCGCGCTCCGTGAGAAAATGTTCGCTGCTGATCCTGCGAACAGGGACTGAGAGCTGGTTCTCCAATTGCTGCAGTTCCTGATCCACCCGATACTCATCCGGTTCCTGGTATTCCAAATACCCTGCACCCTCCGATTGCACCACCTGCTGCAAGTTCTCGATGAAACTCTGCCGGTTGTCAGGTGCGTCCAGCTCAAAATACATAACCCGGTAACCGCGCTCACGCAGTTGGCTCGCGAAACTCCGCATGGCCGCGAAAAACGCCACAATTTTCTGCACATGATGCCGCACATAGTTAGCTTCCGGCATGATCTCCATCATCACATACAAGGCATCCCGCCTTCCGTCCTGAAACCAGGAATGTTCCGGATTGAGCTGATCGCCTAAGACCAGACGAAGGGTTTGTTTTTTTCCGGCGGTATCGTTTTTCGTTTCATTCATTTTCAGAACTCCGCACTGGCTTGCCCCTGTCCTCCGCTTTTACAGCGGGTTATTTCAAAGACAATATAGCTGCTTTGCCTGATAAACATTCTCCCAAACTTCATCATTATGAAAATAGTCCCGTCATTGATGTCGGCTGGAGGAGTCAATTATCGGTAGATGAATTCCGCGCCCGGAGATTGGTTCGCATACCCGGTTGACTCAACATAACCCCCAGCACGGAAAATATCCCAACCGAAGCTTCCAAGGGAAAATTACGGATTTATGTCCTGGTGTGTAATCAGTAAAGAAACATTGAAAGTTCAATGTCGCCCCTACGTAAATATTGCTCGTATACTATTCCGACAACCCATCACAACAGGGACAGGCTGGATAACCCCCCATCCACTTGCAGCACCTGGCCTGTGACCCAACCGGCATCCTGTCCTACCAGGAACCGGGCTGCCTTTGCCATGTCTTCCGGTTTCCCAATCCGTTCCAGGGGATGACGTTTGGCAGATCGCTCGGTTTTTTGCTGCGTGTTTAACAACTGTGCTGCCAGCGGTGTTTCTGTGATAGACGGTGCTACCACATTGAACCGTATTGCTGTCCTGGCATATTCGGCGGCCAGAGATTTCACCAATCCTTCCACTGCTGATTTCGCCGAAGCCACCGAAGCATGGAAATTCATACCAACCCGGGTTGCGACCGTACTGAACAGCACCACAGAGGAGGGTGCCCCTCTTTTTAAAGAAGGAATAAGCGCCTGAATGGTATGAACGGCGCCAAGGACATTGAGACGAAAGTCGTTCATAAAATCCTTTTCGGTCAGTCTGGTGAAAGGCCTGAGGGTAATGGTCCCCGGACAATAGACAAGACCATGTAAAGTTTCCGGCGCAAATTGGGACAAGGCGGAGAAATCATCACCGGTAATATCAAACGGAAGATGCTTCACGTCTGCATCGGCAAAGTCGGGCGCCTCTGTGCGGGATGCTTCATAAACAGCTCCTCCATCACGGTGTAATATATGGACCAGTGCTAAGCCAATTCCCGAACTGCCGCCGATCACCATGAAATTTTTTCCAGTCAATTCGTTCATATCACGTTATCCTTATAATTTATCGATCCTCCTGATGGAAAAAATTTCATCCCTTGTTGAAAGACTAACAGTAAACACTCATATCCGGAAATATGATAAAGCGCTATCGAAACAAGGGAGGGTGAGGAGAATTCTCAGTATTTTTGGCTGGAAAACCTTTCCAATAGATAACATCTATCCGGAATTTTCCGTGTTCTGCAGGGAACTGTGGGCTGCCTGAAAAAATAAATGGTACTGAATCGCTGGTACAGGCTGGTGTGAAACATTGCCATAAAAATTGAGCAGCGAAATCTCGGATGATAACACACCCTGGCTCATATATTTACACCCTTCTCAAGGTATTATCCCACTGCAAATTCACGAATAAAGGGTTCTCCGATGTATTGATCTTATGCCATCATTTACATTTTGCGATATTCGTTAATGGTAACAAATGCGAAAATAAAACAGAGTATTGAGGCAACAAGGCCTATAATAAATATACTTGTATCACTCATTTTGAACCTCCGAATAAACTGATTTTGAGATAGGCACCGAAGGCTAGAATGGAAGGCACCCAAATTCCAACAAACAGCCCTGCGTCTTTATTTCCGAAAAACCATAAATACACAGACAAAATAAAAGAAATAAACGCAGCCGTTAAAATAATTATATCACTTTTCTTAATCATGATTCACCTTTAATCATTCAAGGTTTTTCATTTACAATTGGACAAATATTAATTTTTCTCCTTATCAATTGCAAGTAGATTTAATCCGCTTTCTCACTTTACTCCTGACCTTTTTTGAATAAGGATCTCACACCTCAAACGGCTTTATTTATACGGTGCGAATCCAAACCAATACTTTTCCCAGCTTACGTAACTCCCCCAATATTTTATTAACTCTTTATTTTTAAAGCTATCATTGAAACAGGAGGATAAACCTCCCTGTCGATACCTCTGTATCCGGACCACTGCGGGCTACTCGTAATGTAACAGGTTTACCGATCCTAATTTCCTCCGTATATACTCCCGAGCTCAACAGAATAATATCTCCGCCGGTTTCGTTTGCTGTCGAAACGGCCTCTTTGACAGTTCGGAAAAGAGCCCACGATGATCTCAGTTGTAGCTCACTCTGCGAGTCCACGGGCCCGACAAACCAGGTACGGCCGTCCCTGACAGGATATCGAAAAAAAGGCCTTGTTGATGTCGGCGCTCTGAAACTGGGCGCCGGAGATGTCGGATCCGATTGCTGATGGAGAAGGCCATCAGGGATGACCTGCTGGCGACACTTCGATTAGTAAGTCCCGGGTCATCCCTTCTTCTGCTTCCCCGCCCGGTTCCCGATGATGGCGGCGAGGATCGTGGAAATCCCGCCGATAATGCCCACGATTATCGACGGATGTATCCCCCCGCTTGAACCATCGGGCAGAGTGCCTGCCAGAGATTCGGCGATGTCCGCGTACCGTTCCTTTTCCCGGAGTAACTCCGTATTCCTGGTCCTTAACGCCGCAATATTCTCAGACTGGCGCTGAATTTTCTCGTTCAGATCAGAAAACCTTGCCGGTTAGTGGTGATCCGGATACATATAATTCTCGCAACGATCCCTGGCAATATTATATCGATATGTCAGGTCAATTATCAGAGAAATTGCCGGAAGTGCCGAATATTCGCTTGCCAACGCTTCCAAACGCTGATAAGTTCAGGAGAAGTCGGATCTCAAAATCTTGTAGATATGATATTTCGTATCTCATATAAACATACTCAGACTTACAAAATCCCAGGATATAAAAACCCATACAGGATAAATTACCAGGAGATTTTATGAGCCGACTCGCCCTCTTTTTCCTTTTCTTTATTCCTCCTGACAGCGGTTAGCGGCTTGCTCATTAGTGTTCGGTCATGCCGGAAATACAGATGCTCAGTCCATCCGGCAGTAATTCAGTCCGTTAAAACCGGATTCTACAGCCCGGGGATGAAGCACCTGAGGGTGCGATGTCCTGACACAGCAATGTAATCGGTCCTGCTGTTCATTTTTATCCAATATATGATCACCATTTGGTCTCCCGGCCGGTCCAGGGGGCTGAGACCTGCACAACAAAATCATATGAAATAGAATAACGGAATTTTCCATTTATTAACCAAGGGAGGTAACAGACACATGGCACCGGTAACCTTCTGTTGCCGGGAATGAACGCAGATCTTGATATGAAAATTCGGAGGTTAAAATGAAGAAACTATTTTTCGCTCTCATATTCTTAATTCCGGCGACCCTTTTTCTCGTCTCGTGCGAACAAATAACAGAACCACCTCCCGGTATGCAGGCTTCGGACGGGACCTATGCGGGAGTTATTCATCTGTCTTATGGGAGTTTCGAAGGTGATGCTGTGGTTGAAAGAAGAGATCTCGACACGGGTGAATGGATAGAAATATCCTGGAACACCGTAAGCAATTTTGACGACCCCGGGTATAAATTACCTGACAATAAACTTATACCGGGGCAGGTCTATCAATACCGGATGCGGGCACATACGGATGATGGCGGGTTCAGTGAATATACGGCTGTTGAAGACGGGTATACCTACGAAATCCTGCCAATGACGGATATAACCGCCACGCGCAGTGATGATAATACTAAAAGTAAAGTCATCTGGACCGATCCCAATGACGTATCATCCCTGGAAAACTGGGAGAGAATGGAATATAAAATTTACCAGGCAACGGCAGAAAGACCTGATGATTTCCAGGATGTGAAAACTATTACACCCGATCACGGCGAATTTGCATCTGTTGACAGCACAACCCTGTACCTGCCTTCCTCTCTTCAGGGCGAGACGCTGCTCTATCAAGTTGGTGTTGCCATGGGATACACGGCTGTGGATGCAAATTCCAGCGGATATAGCGGAAGAACCGATTACACGCTGAGTGCCGCTGTCGAGGAAGGTGCCGGCGGAGGCAATGGCGGTGGTGACGGAACCGGTACCATCGATTATAGCAGAAGTAATCTGGGCGAGATATTATCCTCGAGTAACGGCATCCCCTATGCGGAGACGGAACTGCTTAATAATACCATCTATCTGGGCGTGGTAAAGAACGCCAATGTCGCCGCATATGGTGAACCTGCCGTCTATAAGTACGACGGAAGCTGGGCGCAAACCGGAGGCACCATGCCGGTTGCCATCAATAGTTCCACCTCGTTAGATGCCGTCAGCATTTCGGTGGGAACAAGCAGTATTTATCTGGCGGCAGTAGATCACGATTCAACCTATGTGCACCAATCCGACGGATCAACCTGGTCCGCAAACCTGATGAGCGGGAATCTTGGCGAGGATACGAGCCCCTCATCCATCGATATCGAAGTGCTTTCGGACGATCTCTATGCCGCCGTGACCCGCGCTCCCGATTACGATCTGCAGGTCTTAAAGTGGACCGGATCCGACTGGCAGACAGTTGGCGGAGATGCCGGCGGCTGGCTGACGTCCGGACAGGATATCTTTAACCTCGGATTAGAGAATATCGGCGAAACGCTGTACCTGGTCTACACAGTCAAAAACGCCGATC
The DNA here is from genome assembly GCA_035267465.1 of bacterium. GTDB lineage: Bacteria > Fidelibacterota > JAANXI01 > JAANXI01 > JAANXI01 > DATFLS01. Next base: position 1,006 of record DATFLS010000189.1, on the reverse strand, counting down.
TCGATCACACTCTCCATATAAAGCACCTGGAGGGTTCGACATGGGCCGAGGATCTGAACTGGAGAGCTGATTATATCACCGGTATTAAAATCGCCGGCAGTAATGGTGATTTGTACTTTATCAGCAGAACAGCAAGTTTTCTGGACTATCCCGGCGGAGTGTACGAAGTCACCTCCACGTCCACAGTGGAAAATCTGATCCCCGACCAGAGTCTCTGGTTCTTGAACCCACGGGCGATTTCCATTGATTCAGAGGGAAATATCATCGTGACTAATGCATCAATACAATCCAGTTACCCGTCCATCAATGTCTATGACGGTAGTGGCTGGAGTACAGTCTCCGGCGACTTCTCCGATGGAACCGATCCGGTGACACTCAATACGATCGGCACGGATATCTACTACATTTATGGAAATGCGAATAATGTAACTGCTGCGGACTATCCGATGAGTCTGCTTTCCAGCAAGTTTTCCAAATAACCATCTCCGGAAGTGTCAAAAAAGGGGACCCACGACTTCACATCTGTGGGTCCCCATATGTATCAGGGGCTATCCGTCAGGGGATGAAGGAATGGGTGGAATGCTGACACTGTGGGGATACGCGGATTTCCCTTCAGGATCAGACATTCCCTGTTGCCCCAATCCCGAAGGGATTAAATATGAATAGCCACCGGTGCAACCGGTGGACCTGAGTACTATGGCACGGATATCTACTACATTGACGGTGATGCGAGTGCCGTTACCTCTGCAGGCTATCCGATGATCCTGCTTTCCAGTATGTTTTCCAAATAAACTATCTCTGGAAGGGTGAAAAAATGGGGACCCACAGCTTCACGCCTGTGGGTCCCCATATGTATTAGGGGCTATCTGTCAGGGGATTAAGGAATGGATGGAATTCTTGCACTGTGGGAATACGGGGATTTCCCCTCAGAATCAGACATTCCTTTTTGCCCCAATCCCGAAGGGATTGAATATGAACATGACCAATGAATTCTCCCTGCGGCAAG
>DATFLS010000188.1:0-3294 GCA_035267465.1 bacterium | reverse complement strand
TTTCTACTCCTTCCACGTGCTGGATAATCTCCGCCAGTCGCTTCGCCAGGACATCCCCCCGGTCACGTATCCCAATAATCCTGACCTTTTCCAGGTTGGACACATTTTCCAGTATTTCGTGCGCCAGACGGGTCAGCGTTCGACTGATGGCTTTGGCGTCCAGCAGGTTCGTTTTCGGTGTTTTTTCCATAGATCCCTCAACTCGGTTCATTTGCCGGAAGACCGCTCAATGCTTGCAAGTTGACGTAGTTTGCCCTCAGCAGTTCCGGTCCCCCCGCTGTTCTTTCATACAGATTTGCGAATATAAAAAAACCTTTCCGCTGGCGTGAGGAAAGGTTGATGACACCCTTGTTGAGTGTGCGGTCAGTCCAATTGTACCAGTGTAATATAACCCTGATTGGTTCCGGAAATTTCATGCGCCCTTTCCTTCTCGCCGGATAGGATTAAAGGGTTTTAGTTCAAGTGCTCACAAGTGCTCACAAGTGCTCACAAGTGCTGACAAGAAAAAACTGGTGGATGACCGGACCTTGGTAGCAGAAAGGAATAACACACTGTTTCACAAAACAGTCCACAACGTTCCACGAAGAAGCAAGTATCATACACGTTTGACACTCGGTGCTGAACCTTGTGTGACGTTGTGATCCTGCTGTTTCTGAACAGACACAACTAATGGATACCCAAATCTTGAAAGCACTTGCCAGCACTTGTGAGCACTTGTCAGCACTTGATAAGTTTGTCATATATCCGATACCCGATAAAATGTAAAATATTGCAGATCTATTTACCATTGCTTTTTCTTCCATCGATTTAATATTCGCCGGACCCGAGAGATTCTGCCTCCTGCTGCAGGTATTCGAAAACATCATCCACCAGTTCTTCCTCCTGTTCATAGTCTTCGAACCGGAACCAGCGTGTCTGGTGCTGATTCCGGAACCAGGTCAGCTGCCGTTTGGCATAATGCCGGGAATGTTTCCGGATTTGCCGCGTCGCCTCGTCCAGCGAGATCTCTCCGCGAAGGTATTGAATGATCTCCTGGTACCCCACGGTTTGCAGGGCATTTTCATCTCCGGTATACCCTTTCTCCAGGATAGTCTTCACCTCCTCCGGCAACCCTGCTTCCAACATCCGGTCCACCCGGCGATTGATCCGATCATACAGGGTTCGTCTGTTTCTGTGTAACCCGATGATCCGATACGGATGGTCCAACGGCTGATGAGTTCGGTCGAAGTGCTCTGACGGCCTCTTTCCAGTGAGTTCATGAATTTCGAGCGCCCGGACAAGTTTCTTGACGTCATTCACGTGTATATCCGCGGCATACTCCGGATCCAAACGCCGGAATCGTTGGTAGACATGTTCGGCGCCGTGCCGCCGGATTTCCGCATACAACCGGTCCCGAATCTCCTCGTTCCGGGCGGGTGCTTCGAACAATCCCCGGGTCAGCGCCTTTATATAGAGACCCGCGCCGCCGGTCACTATCGGTGTCTTGCCGCGTGAGAGGATAGTGTTGATGCGCGCTCTGCCATCCTTGGCGAACCGTCCGGCGGTGTACGTTTCGGTCAAATCCAGCTCATTCACAAAATGATGGGGCACCTGGTCCAGTTCGGATTGGTCCGGCGTGGCCGTACCGATATTCATGTGTTTATAAATCTGCCGGGAATCCGCAGAGATGATCTCGCCATGGATTCGCTTCGCCAGCAGAATGCTGACTGTGGTTTTTCCCACGGCCGTGGGTCCCACTATTATCGGAATGAGATTAAGCGTCGGAGTTGCGGAGGCGGTCATGAGTGTTTATTACGATGCCGGTCACAACCGGCCTTTCGCTGTGAGAACACGAGTGAACTATTCTCAGGGGTTTTTTGATATTGGATATCCTCTTCCCTGTCACTTGCGCTCGAACCGTTTATGTATTTCGTCCAGTGATAAATTCACCACAATGGGCCTGCCGTGCGGACAGTGGTAAGGATTACCGCATTGAAACAGCCGATGGATGAGACCGCGCATTTCCTCATTGGAGAGCGGATCGCCGGCTTTGATAGCCGCTTTACAGGCATAGGACGCCGCAAGGTTATAGTGGATCGGATTGTCCTTGTCGCGCCGTTCTTTGTATTCGTCGATGATCTCACGAATCATTTTCGCTTCGTCGCTTCCCCGCATATCACTGGGAGTTGCATTCAGAATAACCGTATTCTTGCCGAACTCCTTCAATTCAAAACCGATTTTCTCAAGATACGGCAGCAATTCCAGCAGCAGATCGAAATCATCCGGCGAAAATTCAATCACCTGGGGAAAGAGCATCTGCTGGCTGTTGATGGTCTGCTCTTTAAAAGATTGCAGCGCTTCCTCGAATAATACCCGCTCATGTGCCACGTGTTGATCCAGTATCACTATGCCGGATTTAATCTGAGAGAGGATGTAGGTGTTATGCACCTGCCAGACCTGTTCGGCGATATCTTGTTCTGCCTGTGGTCCCTTCCGGGCATACCGGTTGACGCGCGCGATATGCGGCGCCGCTTCGCTGTCGCTTCCGCTTGTCTCCCGGAGATCCGTGGGATACTGCGGCAACTGCTGCCCGCCGGATCCGGTGGTGGGTGGAGTGAACCGGGGATCCTCGGGTGGTCGAATGGTGTCGGTCCAGTTTTGTTGTCGTATCCCCGCGCCGGGTTCTTCGGGTTCCCCCGGAGCACTTTTTCGAAAATGCCCCGCCGTCTGCAGCACGTCCTGCATACTCCGGGTCACCAGATCCCGGACGTAATTGTACAAATACCATTGATTGCGAAACTTCACTTCCATTTTTGAGGGATGGACATTCACGTCGAATTCTTCCGGATCCAGTCCGATTTTCAGAACGAAGAACGGATATTCGCCGCGGTGAATTAGACTCTGGTATCCCTTGTAGACCGCGGTGTTCAAAAGATTGTCCGAAATGTACCGGTTGTTGAGGTACAAATACTGTTCTCCCCGGGATTTCCGCACCAGATCGAGATTTCCGATAAATCCGGATACCTCCATCTCCCGATACATCTCGTCTATTCCAATGATGTTTTTCGTGTACCCGGAACCGAAGATCGCTCCGATACGTTCCTGCAGGGACGCCGGAGGCAGGTTCAGACTTTCGTGATCGCCGTGAAAGAGCTCGAAGCGTATCTCCGGATATCCCAGCGCAAATCGCTTCATGGTTTCCATGATGTGACGATACTCGGTGGTTCTTCCCTTCAGGAATTTGCGGCGGGCAGGCGTATTGAAGAAGAGGTCCTTCACGGCAATCTGCGTGCCCTGGTTCATGGCATCCGGTTC
>DATFLS010000187.1:0-2188 GCA_035267465.1 bacterium | reverse complement strand
CTGCCGGAGAGCAGCATGGACTGCTTCAGGTCTCCCATGGTAAGACCGGCATGTTTTTTCACGTAGACCAATACCAGGAAGCGGGACATGGACAGACCGTGTTGTTCCAGGTATTTACAGGTCGACCTCACCATGAGATATCCCGCATGCCGGAACTGCGCTTCAAATTGTTTGATTGCTTCATCCATTAATTGGCTCTTCAAATATTTCGGATCCCGAAATATTAGAGAAAAGTTGTTAAAAATGCAAACATTCGGTTGAAAAATTCTATCCGGGTGGGTGACAAGGAACTCTAACAGAAAAGAGGGAATAGATTTCATCTAAAATGGATATTAGTGAAGGCCGAAAAAAACACTGAATGGGGCGAAGATGCCATGTTGTGAGCACCACATACGGAATAGGACTGGAGTCGGGGCAATGGTCACTAAGTAACGGATTGAACGCCGGAAGGTATGAGGCAGATCTGATTGACGAGAATCACGCGTCAGAAGAGCATACCGGAAGTCAGCGGTACATTCGGGACATTCTGTCGTTGGGCTGTGGGTTCTCTCCTCGCTGGAACGGATTTTTCGATATCCCTTATGAGTACCGGGTGCAGAGGGTGGACGATGAATCGCCCCATCACCAGAACGAAACTCTTGCCGCGCCCGGAGATCTACATCTGCGCGTGAACTATCTCTGGGAAAACAGCGTGTTCGGGCCAGGCTGGCGGATTTACACTGGCGCCGGACTAATTCTGCCTACAGGCAGTTCATACAATTCGAACGTCTTTGTACCGGAGGCGGATTCCGTCTTCCATTCGCACATGGTGACCGGCCTGGGAAACTACCAGATGACCTTCCGGTGTGAGATATATTATCGATCAAATTTTCCGGTGGCTGGGGGACTGATCCTGAACGGGCGTTTCCCGGTGTGGATTTCCGAGAATACTTATTCACTGGGGACAGGATGGTCGGTTCTTTGGGCGAACTACTTGCAGTCACTCAGGATTTTGGCATCGGTTCCACGTTTGAATTTACTGGTCTCCGCGCAGATCCAGGAATCCTGGGGATCTCAGGAATGGCCGAACAGTGGCGGGTGGAAGATCGATGCCCAGGTCGGATGGATAACCGAATTGTCGGAAAACTGGACGGGAGCATTTGAAGTTAGCGTTCCGATCTATCAGAACTTCCAGGGATCGCAGCTTAGCGGAACAGGGATGAATGTGACTATCCGGTATATCTTCTGATTTCAATCTGGTGCCACGTGAGCTTTCGCTATTCGCTGATGGCAATCCAGAAGGGGAAACCGGGAGATGCTATCCTGTCAACAACTTGCTGCTCTTCAACATTGATTACCACTACCTCACCGGTACTGGTGACCGCGGTAAAAGCCGCAGGATACGGTATCAGCGGGGCATCGGATATTACTCAGTATAAGGAGAGGCAACCGAAAAAGTCCGGCAAACAGACAACCGGTTACCAGACTCTTAATATTGATGAGGTGGCCGAACTCACGGACGAACCGGATGTGACCCTGATAAATGTCCACATCCCGTATGCCGGGGAAATTCCAGGAACGGATGCGTTTATGCCGTTTAACCGGATAAAAGAAAACCAAGACAAACTTCCCGGCGATAAAACTGCGAAGGTCGTCCTGTATTGCCGGAGTGGTCATATGAGCAAAATGGCCTCGAAGATTCTGACGGAGATGGGGTATATCACTGTATACGACGTTCCGGGTGGGATGAACGCTTGGCGTAGCGCCGGTAACGAATTAACAAATAAATCACAATAAATTGACTGTTCACTGCGGGGGTTATAAAGACATATCTCCGGTTTGATCTTTGACAATTCGACAGATACCGCGGTTTCTGCAACTGTACCATTATAAAAAATAGCGGGCAGGTGCCATTTACAAACCGATATACTTGATGGGTATGCCTATTTCGGCTCAAAGTCGACTACTGCGTATTGTGACAGCAATGATATTGAATCTGTGATCCCAATGTGTTGATATTTCATTGGCATTTGTGCGGATCAGTATTGACATTAGAATCAGGTAGGGAATTAACATAAGACCAGAGATGTGGCGATGATCAGAATGGTCTTAGATTATGTTCGATTCAGTACCTCCTGTGCGTTAGCAATACAACATAATAGACACAGCCTTTCTCACTCACCCAATACGTCCGATCTCCTCACAACGG
>DATFLS010000186.1:0-4118 GCA_035267465.1 bacterium | reverse complement strand
TGGATATCATGGATCAGCAGTTCTATTCCAGAGATTCCCTGCTTGCCGGTCTCTCCTCCAGAGATCAGTGGGCCCGGCACCTGGAGGTGATCACCGACTCTCTGAAAACCTGGACCGGCCCTTTTCCGAACCGCACCCCTTTGAACGCGCGGATCACCGGAAGAATAGAGCGGGATGACTACATAATTGAGAACGTATTATTTGAATCCCGGCCCGGTTTCTTTGTCAGCGCCAATCTGTATGTTCCCAGCGATGGGGATCCGCCTTATCCGGCCGTGTTAAACGTCATCGGTCACTCCGCCGAGGGAAAATCAGCGTATTACGTTCAGGAGCGATGTATCAACCAGGCGAAGAAGGGTCTGGTGGCATTGGCCATAGACGGTCTGGGCCAGGGCGAACGGCAGATCGCAGACTACTCGACATACGGCAGCCTGCCCGGTGGTGTGCACAAGGGGATCGGTTTCCGTACCTATCTGCTGGGATGGCATGTGTTCAACATTATGGCCTGGGATGCCATCCGGGCCATCGATTACCTGGCCACCCGACCGGAGGTGGACCTGAATCATCTCGCTGTTACCGGGGCGTCCGGCGGCGGGCAGATGTCTACCTATCTGCTGCCGCTGGAGAATCGCATTACCGTGGCCGTCCCGACCGACAACCCGGTGGAATTTTCCTACCATGCCCATATTCCCATAGGAACAGACCACGAGCAGGCCTTTTACGGTGCCTTCGCAGCCGGAATCGATATGCGCGGGGACCTGCTGTTTCCCCACGTGCCGGATCCGCTGCTCATAAACGCCAGCGCCAACGATGTGCTGAATCCGCCCCGGGGTGTGTGGGCGCTGGCCCGGCACCTGGATCGCCTCTATGCAGCGTATGATGCGCCGGAAAAGTTCAAAGTGTTCATGAGCGACAGTGACCACGGGTACCGGGATCAATCTCAACGGGAGGCGGCCTCTGCCTGGATGCTCCGCTGGATGGACGGTGATGCTGAAAACTACCGCGAAGAACCGGTGCACCTGGAAGAGGCGGAGGCTCTCTGGTGCACCAGGGAGGGAAATGTGTACCGTCTCCCGGGCAGCCGGGAACCACAGGATCTGGTGGTGGAGTATCTTGGATCTCATGTCCCGACCGCTCATCCCATTGGCAACAGCGACGAATTAACAATCCACGCTGAAAAAATCCGGGTACAGGCCCGCCGGCTCCTCAGGCTGCCTGCGAAGGAGCATTCTTCGATATCTGAGAAGGTAGAAATATACCCACTGGAAGATCGGCGGTTAGTGCAACTTGTCCTCCGGCCCGAGGAAGGCATCCGGCTGCCGGCGGTTCTGCTGGAACCCATCCTTGCTCAACAGACCAACATATGGCAGCGTCTGGACAGGGAAACAGGCGTCTGGGAAGAATGGACGGAGGAGATCCAGGCGGGACCGGTGGTATTATATGTCAGCGATTCGGGGAAACAGGACCTGCTGCAGGAGACTGCCATAGTAGATTCTCTGTTGGCTGCCGGTGTCCGTTTACTGGCGGTGGACCTCCGGGGGGTGGGTGAGACCGCACCGGGAATGGAGAGTTCCCTCCTGGACTACCTGGTTGGGCGCCCTGTCTTCGGTCAGCGGGTGGGGGACATCCTGGCATGGGTGGACTGGCTGACTCGGCGGCGTATGCATACCAGCGAATTGTACATCTGGGCCCGGGGGATCACCGGACTCCACGCCGGGTTCGCAGCCGCTCTGAATGACCGCATCAGCGGCCTCATCCTGGAAGAACCGGTACTGTCATTTGAATCAGTAGTGCGCGCCCGCACCGGACCCTACCGGGAAGAACTCCTGCTTCCGGGCGTACTGAAAGTACTGGACATGGGACAGATTTATCAGGCGATTGCTCCCAGACCGATCACGCTCATTACACCCAGAAATGGTCATGGAGAGCCTGCCTCGGAGGCGGAAATCAGGGGCGCATACGGAATGACCGCCGGAACCTACCAAACCCTGTTCGGCGGATCCGGATGGCAGGTCTACCCGGAGGTCACCGAATCGGGGCGATTGTCTGCTGTACTCGCCCTGGTTAACGGACGATAAAAACGCTGCTGTATCAATCGCTGGGATAAAGAGCCGACCGGCCTCAACGATACGGCAATGGCGCCGGATCCAGCCAATCAACGACGGAATCTTTCAGCGCCCAGGCAGTGAAAAAATTCCCCAGCGGAGTGTGATGCCCGATATAGTATTGTGCCAGATAGGCGTCCACATCCACGGAATACTTGCGATAATCTTCCCGGAACGCCTCCCGCATATCGATCACCGGATACGGTTTCTTCTGCAACCACTCGGCGAAGCTGGCATCGAAACGCGGCTCGCCCCGGAGATCGGAGGCAATATTCCCCCGTCCGAATGAGAGAATCACCAGCAACTGCCTTCCTGTTTTTCGCACAAATTCTTCAGTCCAGGTCACCACATTCTTTGTGGCAAACAATGCAGCTTCGGTGTGGATCTGCTGCACCCGGCGGGCGGCTGGAGTGTTCGCCAGTTTTTCAGACGGGATGCCGAAAGTCACTGCAATGGGCTCTGTAAGGTCTCCGGATTGCCCGGACTCCGCAGTTGCGGCAAGCACTAACTTAAGGACGGGATCCTCTTTGAAGGTCTCCCACACGAACTCCGAATCGGTGAGATTGTACAGAGCATCCGGCGTTATCAGAATATTTTCCCGCTCCTCACACTGCCCTTCCTTTACGTTCACCCGCAGGTGCGGCAGAGTCACAGCCACATTGGATCCCTGCCCGAACCGAATGGAGCGCCAGGCGTCCAGATTCCTGTAATGATCGTCATCCCAGATGTTCAGAATTATGTACTCTGCCGGGTGCTGTTGTTCCACTTTCAGCATTCGACGGTATGCCTGGTAGACGCTGTACCCGCCGACTCCGTAATTCCGGATGGGTTCCTGGAGGTGGGCAGCCAGGAACTCTTCCCAGGTTTCGCCGTTGTTCACCTGGTCACAGTGGGTGAAGCTATCGCCATAAGCATGAATCCGGGAGGTACGGTGCGCGGAGTTGATGACTTTCCGGGCGCCATCCGGCTCATAGGCGTAAAACCCTCGGGAGCCATCCACGCTGTTGGAATGTACACCGGTACAGTGCACCCAACCCAGATCCGGCTCGAAGGTCCAGCCGTCTCCCCGGGTCACGTCTTCCGAACCATACTCACCCAGGATAAAGTTATTTAGGTACCGCCGGTCCGCCAGGATGGAGTTCAGATAGTCCCGGGCACGGGAACTCTCCGGCCCGCCACTTTGCAGTGAGCGATTCCCCGATGCAATCATAGGCCACAGCGTCGTCCCCGCCGCCGTCAATAGAAATTCTCGTCTGTCCATTATAGAATGCTCGCACCTTCCCAGAGCCAGTTCTCAAATATTTTTACGCCTAAATCAGTCTTGTTGTGCTTCACCTGCACGGCCTCCTGATTGTCATAGACTTGTATCTATTTCCGCACATGCTTTTTAAGGTTGCCCGCCCATCTACTCTTTGTGATTCCGGCTCGCTAAACCGAGATTCTGCCGGCCCCCTTCATCCGCTTTTATATATACCGAATTTGATATTCTCTTCACACACAATTTTTGTAAACGTAAGAAGAACACACTCTCACTGACAAAGTAAATTATCGATTATTCAAAAGCCAGAAATACTCAGGTAAATTCAGCTTATGAATACTCTACGGCTATTTTCCATATCACTCCTACAAACATCATGAAGGCTACAAGGACGTATGTTTACACCAGAATTTTCAAACCACGCTGACCATTCTATTCAGCTATTCGCTCAGTTTTTCACTCAACTGGGTCTTCACCAGGCTGGAACGACGCTTCGGCCACAAGACCATGACTCATTCCTGGATTTATCTGGTGGTCTTCACTGCCACGTTCTATCCGATGACATTGCTGCTATCCCTCCTGGGCTTGTAGACCTTACACGTGTCATTGCGATAGGCAAGACCTACCCCTATATAGGATACTGGCGGACTCCAGCAGAACCTTCGACATACCAATAAGTCATGGTGCCATCTATTTTTTATTGCGGGAAACGGGGTGAATAGTGTAATAAGCGGAATTCGTGTTCTGTATAAAAG
>DATFLS010000185.1:0-2284 GCA_035267465.1 bacterium | reverse complement strand
CGCGAATTCAAATCGCAGTTTGTAGCGATATTACCAGAGGATGGAGGTACGCTGTTTCGGAGAGTTCTGATTAGTTTTTCTCCGTAACAGCACCGTACTCTTAATATAGAAATTGAAAGGAAGACTTGAAACAGGAGAATGCGGGCTAGTAATGAATTGAGAAGTCGGGTTTCCCGGGGTGTTCAGTGTATGAGTTCTAAAGAAGTGAAACGGCAGACGGCAATAGGTTGAAGCAAGTTTTTGGGAGACTGCGGAGGACCTATGACGGCTTAGTGAACTCGATAGCGGGGCCGGTAATTCTACTGCATATGTTAATTGTCAGTGGTCAATCATCAATTGTAAAAACGCAGATATCATGGGGAAGGCTGATCGGGTATGAAGTGTAATATTAGGGAATGGTTATGATCTTTGATCGAGGCAGTTATTTCGGTGTTTTCAGTGTATGTCAGTGTTTAATTCCTTATCCGCCGTTCCTGTTCACCGGCTCCCAGGCCTCGATCTCCCGGATAAGCCGCTCGACCACCTGATTTTCCTGGATCTTGCCGATGGCCTCACCATTCTTGAACAGCAGCGCTTCATGCTTGCCGCAGGCCACCCCGATGTCCGCATCACCGGCTTCGCCCGGCCCGTTCACGGCACAGCCCATAATGGCCACCTTGATGGTTTTGTCGGTTTTATCCAGGTATTCCTCCACCTGCTGGGTGATTTTGAACAGGTCGACTTCCAGGCGGCCGCAGGTGGGACAGGCCACGATCGTTGCGCCTTTGGTGGATAAATTGAGTGACTTCAGAATCTCAAATCCGACTTTCACTTCCTGCACGGGATCATCGGCCAGGGACACCCGGATGGTATCACCGATGCCCTCGGCCAGCAATGTACCGATACCGATGGCGGACTTAATGGATCCCTGCCGGTATAATCCTGCCTCGGTCACACCGAGATGAAGGGGATAATCGTAGTTTGCAGAGAATTGTCGATAGGCCTGGATCATCAGCGGCACGTCCGAGGCCTTGAGAGAAACGATAATATCCTCAAACCCATGCTCCCGGCAGATACGGATATGATTTTCGGCGCTTTCCACCATGGCTTCGGCGGTGGGATAGCCATATTTCTTCAAGAGCGGTTTCTCCAGACTTCCGGCATTCACCCCGATCCGGATAGGCAGACCGGCATCTCCGACTTTTTTGAGGATTTCCTCCACCCGGTCTTTTTTACCGATATTTCCGGGATTAATACGGATCTTATCCGCACCGGCATCCACGGCATACAATGCCATCACGTGATTAAAGTGGATATCCGCAACAACGGGCACCCGGGCGGCCAGTTTGATTTTTTCCAATGATTCGGCCGCTTCCCGGCTTGGAACTGTCAGCCGGATAATCTGGCAGCCGGCTTCCTCCAGCTGCTGCACCTGATCGATGGAGGCCCGGGTATCCTCGGTTTTGGTGGTGGTCATGGACTGCACCGGAATGGGATTCCCCCCGCCAACCGGCACGTCCCCGACCATCACTTCTCTGGTACGCTCCCTTTTAGTTCCTGTTGCGCTCACGGTCTTCTTTTTCCTCTTCTAATGATATTCGATTCCATTGTAAAAATCAGAAAACAAACCTGTTAGATTATTATCATAAATTTCTAATTCATTAAAATAAATATCTTTCGTATTGAACATCTTTTATTACAATGCTTCAATGAATTCGTGTTCATTCGTGGTTTCTCTAGCTGTCTCATAATTACCAGTCCAAAGATAAAGTTCGCTGCACGTCCTGGCAATGAAAATAATTACACAGCCGGTCATATTTGATTCAGCAGTTCCCGGGCTTCCGCTTTCATGCGGGTGGGGACATCACTTTTGGACACGCTCACAAAATATCGTCGGGCGGGTATCATCTGATCGAGTTTCTGGTAGCTCTTTCCGAGATAGAGTTCCGCGTTCACCGCATGGAGATCATACTCGTCGACATTTTCATGGATATACCGGTTCAACAATTTGATTGCCTGTTCATAATCTCCCTGATGATAGTTCAGCAGGCCCCGGAGATATACCAGCTTGTTCTTCTGTTCCTCCACATAGAACGTATCCACCTCAGCGAGCAGCGGTGGAATGGCAGTCATCGCCTCTTCAGCTTCGGCTATTTGTTCCATGGCGAAATGCAAATCGGCTTCCAATGCGCGATAATACGGATTCTTTGGATAGGTCTCAGAGAGCTCTTGCGCCAGCTGCAGCGCTTCCGGCACCCGGTCTTCGAGATATCCGTAGACGTACACCAGGATATCCTTCGCCTGG
>DATFLS010000184.1:0-3484 GCA_035267465.1 bacterium | reverse complement strand
CTCGGCCTGGTATCCGGACACCCGGTAATTCCCGAGGTCGGTACTGCGATATTGCACGCCGGAATTACCGTTGCTTATTCGGAACTGCAGCCGCAAATCAAAGTCGCTTAACGTCCCGCCCTGCCATACCAGAAAGGTATTTTCTTCAGGGGTTACTTCGCTTGTGGTTTGTCCCCGGATCGCGCCGTTTTGCACCGACCAGAACCGGGAATCGCCTTCCCAGCCGGACAGGTCCGTTCCATTGAATATCTGGGTAAAGCCCGATTCGTATTGATACTCCTCGGGCCGATCCTGGGCGCTGATCATGAAAACACTTATTGCCAATATCATAGGGATGAACACCGATCGATTCATCATACTCTCCTGAAGTTAGCGTGAAAAACGCGTGTTACGGTTTATTGCCCACCAAGTACGGAGGCTCCGCTCTCCTGCCCTTAAGAAGATTCCTGTGCGAACTGTTGTTGAAGACTCTCCAGGTCTTCGGGAGTCAGGGAGCCGTCGTGTACTACCATTCGATAACTTAGTGTCAGCGGTTCGTGCAGGGACAATGCAACCGGTTCGCGGCCGGGAAAGACAGCATTCTGCATGCTGCTGCTGGCACGCAAAATCCATGGTGCCGGGTAATTCGGCAGCGTCGGATGGGTCAGTATGCCTAATCCGGCCGGCTGGCCTCCCGCTCCCAAACTCCCGGTGATATTCAGCCAGGGGCCGGCTTTCACCGCCGTAGTTTTCGGAGTAACAGACCCGGTACTTCCAATGAATTGGATATCATCGGGTAACCGAATCCTGGCCGAAAATCCTCCGTACCCCTTCTCGTCATCCGCCCCGCCGATCTGTACATTGTTCTCCAGGGCCCGGAGGGAAAGTACCACATCAATCAGTCGATACCGGTCGGTGCCCGGATGTACCAGCACAGTGGTCTGTTCCTCGACAAACGGCTTCGGTTTGCCCATGGAATCCTGCCACTCGGGCGATTTCCAAAGTACCCGGACCTGAAGCCCGGCCGTCCCGTTGCTCTTGTTAATCAGCTCGGTGTTTATGAATTCCCATCGGAAGTCTTCCAGCGCCCATTGATCGGCGACCGGTTTTCCCCCGACAAGAATCTGATGCCACGCCCAAAAGACTCCCCGATGGTGAAGGTGATCCGCCGGGAACTCTTCAGTTAACACGCTCCCGTCCAACCCATATAACGGGTGAATATAATTGGCGCAGATGTAGCGGTTCCCGACGGACTTCGGTTCGATCTGGTAAAACAGGACTTTCTGTTCACCCTGGGTTATCAGAACACCTGCATCACTCCGGACTGCCTTCACCGGTGCTGCTGATTGGACTGGATGCACCGAGACCAGGCATATAATTATAATCAACAATAGGTGTAATTTTCTGACCAGGCGCTCTGACATACATCGCTCCTTTTATCACAGACTACGTTAGCGATTACCAGGATTCGATAATCAGGATGTGAAACTGTGTAAATATACCATTCTCTGCAGAAGGCGCAAAAAGAAATCCGGCCTGTCGGTCAGATTGATCCGTCTTCTGACACAAGCCGATACCGGAGCGTCACGTTCTTATTGCCTCATGTGGCGTGCATGCCGCAAGAGTGGTTCCTGCCTCCCAACCGGGGTTCGACAGCGTCAGTGCTGGTGACTGACTTCATAATGCTCCTTGAGGAGATCCCTGCCAAAATCATTTGCGGGATCACGTATTACCGTATGAATGTGATTGGCGTTGTCCTGGGTGTTATCGTATTCAATTAACACGTGAGGCGCCTGGATTCGGTAATAATGACCTTCACCGGGTTCCAGCCCACCTGCCCAGGTGAAATGGATGTTGCTCTTATCGGTCTCCCGCAGAGTCTGCATTCGGTTGCGCACCAACTCATCCCGGAAATTTCCGAAGTACACGTTCAGCAGCTCCATCAGCAGCATCCGTTGGTTTTCGGAAAGTGCAACAGCAGGGATGCCTTCCTGCCGGAGCGGATTGATCTCCCGGTCGGCGCCCGTAATGATTTCCCGCGGCGCATACTCCCTGATAACAGCGCGATCACGCTGCTGGCTGCTCAGGCTGCGGACCAATTCGCGGGCCAGAGTTTCCTCTCTGGTCAACACCCTCATCCCCTTCTCCGGACCGGAGGGAACGATTGCCGGATCCGTCCCGAAAAACGCCGGGGTAATTGCAAATGTATCGTTGGGTAACAAGGTGAAATTGAGGGACAGATGATGGCCTTCCAGTCGCCAGCCCCAGGGATTCTCTTCTGACAGATCCCCGAACAGCGTGTAATAATATTTCCCCGGATCCCGGTGGGTATCCTCTGGTCCACGCCCCTCCAGCCTCCGCAGGATGCCCTCCAGCTTGATGATCCCGGTGGCTTTGTCATATCCCTGGGAAGTCAGGGCAGTATGGAGCAGATCGAATCCCAACGTTTTCTGCTCCCCGGACAGCGATTTCAATGGAATGCCTTCCCGGTTCCTGGGAATATAATGCCAGTTGCTTCGCTCTCCCGAAGCGAAGGGGAACCGGATGTCGGTTTGTTCATTCTGTCCGCAGGATTCGAAAAAATTCCTGGCAGCATGCAGCATGGATTGCTGAACGGCTGATGAGGCCGCTGTGAGAGACGCGGTACGGAACACGCTGACAAAAAGCAGCGTAATTCCAAGCACCAAACCTATGAATAGACCCGTCAATTTTGACTCCATCGTTTACTCCGATGATTGTCTGGACACTATTACGCGATCAGTGTAATAATTTAAACATACTGATAATCTATAAATATTACAAATTCTATCATTTATAGGGGTGATATTATTCATTACATCCAATTGGAAAAATCTCAGTGGACACTATTACCAGTGATTCCGGAGATGTTGATCGCCGCTGGAGTGTGTCAGTAACTCGACCCGGAAAAATGTCACGCTAATACAAACATCAGGTGGCAGGACAGCAAGGTATAAACAGATACTCGAATCCGGAGCCCTTTACTCCCCGAATTTCTCGATACTGCTGATGGGTTGTACCTCAACCCAGGTGATTTCCCAGCCTTTGTAGGTATATTTTGCACGGAAGTGAATACGGTCTCTACCCACCACGTCAATTCCCCGGAATTCGTAAGCGAACAAATCGCGCCCCGGGGGTTCTTCCTCATCAACGCGGACCAGCAAGGTGTCATCTTTATTGATATCCTTGGTGTTCACCTGATAGGTTGTATACATTTTCCGTGAGGGAGGGGAGAGTGACACTCGCTTTGGTTTAATCGCCATTCCGTGCTCCTTTGCACAATAACACTCTGCAGCCCGTAAGAGCCTTCAATCTTCCAGGCTGAAATGAATCAGGTCGTAAAATACTAATGAATAAATGTGAACGCCAGTGTATTTTCCCAGGGAAAGGATCACGCCTGCCGGACTCCGCAGTTAGGAGTATCAAGGCACATCGGTCCCAGTGGACGCACTCCAGATTCTAAACCATGCCTGCCGGTCGAATTCGA
>DATFLS010000183.1:0-10700 GCA_035267465.1 bacterium | reverse complement strand
CGCAGCGCAGTCATTGTGGCCGTTTCCATCCCGGTCTCGGTGATCGCAACGTTCTTTGTGATGGATCAGGCCGGGGTTACGCTGAACATCATTTCTATGGCAGGGCTTGCCCTCGCCATCGGGATGCTGGTGGATAACTCCATCGTGGTCCTGGAAAATATCTTCCGTCACCGGGAGTCCGGGGAACCTATCAGAATTGCGGCGGATGAAGGCACCTCTGAAGTGAGTATGGCAATTATCGCCTCGACCCTGACCACTCTGGCGGTGTTTGTCCCCATTCTGTTTGTGCCCGGGATCGCCGGTGTGCTGTTCAATGATATGGCGATCGCGATCGTCTTTTCGCTCACGGCCAGTCTCTTTGTGGCGCTGACGCTCATACCGTTGATGGCCTCCCGGTTACTCCGGATGAATGATATCGCCAGACGATCAAAAATCATCACCGGGATCACCGGCTGGGTGGGGGATCTGCTCTCCAGCCTGGATGATCGCTACCATCAAACCCTCCGGTACGCTCTGCATCATCGGAAATCCATACTCCTTAGCATAGTGGGACTCTTTCTCCTCTCCATCTCGTTACTGGTGTTCGGGTTCATCGGAGCCGAGTTCATGCCCGATACGGATCAGAGTCAAGTCCAGCTGGCTATTGAACGGGCACCGGGCACCAGTCTGGAAGAAACCCGACAAACGTTTGCCTCCCTGGAAAATCTCATCCAACGGGAAGTACCGGAAGCCGAGAATGTGTACATCAATTTCGGCACCGGTGAAGGGTTTTCGGCTATTTTCGGTACAGCGGCCTCCAACGAGGGCGAAATCCTCATCAGATTGACGGATCTGGAAGACCGGGATCGCTCTCAATTTGCGATTGAGGATACCCTGCGGAGCTACTTCGATCAGTATCCCGGGGTGGACTTCACCTTCAACGAGGGCGGCAATATGTTCGGAGGCCGGGATATCGAAGTGGTGATCAAAGGTTATGATCTCGCCGTCGGCCGCCAGCTGGCCACTCAAGTGGAAGAGCGGCTCAACTCCATCGAAGGCCTCATCAATATCAATAAATCCTTCGAAACCGGGAAACCGGAATATCAGGTGCGCTTCGACAGGGAGCGCTTAAGCGCATTCGGACTCAGCACGTCCACTGTCGCCCGCGCAGTGTCCAGTTACATCGGCGGTACTGTCGCGACCCGATACCGGGATCAAGGTGATGAATATGATGTGTTTGTCCAGCTGCAGAAACCATTCCGGAATAGCAGAGAAGACATATCCAACCTGTTCATCACCTCGCCGGCCGGACTCCATATTCCTTTGGAGCAGGTTGCGACCGTGGTGCGTGATGAAAGTCCGGTTACCGTTGAGCGTGAAGATCAGGAACGAGTGGTGGCCGTGAGTTGTGACGTCTCGGGTCGGGATTTGCAGAGCGCGCTGGCTGATGTCCGGGCATCACTGGACGGAATGAGCTTCCCGTCTGATTTTCGCTGGGAACTCGGCGGCGCTGCCGAAGACTTTCAGGAATCGTTTCAGGCCCTGGGACTGGCGATTCTCGCCGCCATGTTTCTGGTGTATATGGTGATGGCCAGCCAGTTTGAATCTCTGCTGGATCCTTTTATCATTATGTTCACCATTCCGCTCGCCTTCATCGGCATCCTGTGGGCACTCTTTTTCACCGGGACGGTCCTGAGCGTAACTGCGTTAATTGGTGGCATGCTCCTGGTTGGTATTGTGGTGAATAACGGGATTGTGATGATTGATTATATCAATCAGCTGCGGGAGAAGCACGGCTATGAACTGATGGATGCCGTTATTGAGGGCGGACGGAGACGCCTGCGTCCGGTACTGATGACGGCTGTCACCACTATTCTTGCCATGCTGCCGCTGTCGTTCGGTCTGGGCGCCAGTGCGGAAACCTGGTCCCCCATGGCGCGGGCGGTCATCGGCGGGCTGACGGTATCCACCCTGTTGACGCTGCTCCTGATTCCGACGATCTATTATATCTTTGAACAAATGGCATTGAAGCGGCGGGCGAAAAAAGAGCAACGGGCTTCATAACGGCTCGATGTCCTGCAGCCGATGGCATGCACTATCAAAGAGGTGACCTCTTTTCCGAAGGGGTCATCTCTTTTTTTATACTATCCAGAGAGATTTGGAAATACCGGTAATTCTAGTGCCTCCCGATTGATGATACTCGGTGTGACCGCAGGAGCATCCGGGTGCAGGAAAGCAGACATTTCTTCCTGATTCCATATGGGATAATTGTGCAGAATTCCAATGATATTTCTTGCTGCCAGGATTGCCATACCATTCCGTGTCCACCGGGTGGCTGATCCGATATGGGGGGCCACGACCACATTATCAAGTTCCGCCAACCCCGGCGCCATTTCCGGTTCATTTTCGTACACATCCAGACCGACCCGAAATTGCGGATGCCTGGTGCAATGTTCAACCAACGCCGCTTCATCGATCACTGCTCCACGGCTGGCGTTCACCAGGATGGCATTCTCTTTCATTCTTGCCAGGCGCTCTCCGCTAATTAAGTGGTACGTATCTTCGGTGAGCGCCGGATGCAAACTGACCACATCGGCCCCGGCGAGCAGCGAGTCAATATCGTCCGCGTGCGTACACCGCACCGGCTGTTCTCCGATACTCTCCAGGTAAGAATTAAATTGTACTACTTCCGCTTCCAGCTGATTGTTCGGAGCCACATCAACGTAAATCAGATTCATCCGATGTCCTTCGACCATCATTCTGGCATAGGCGGTCCCAATCCGACCTGCTCCTACTACACCCAGAGTCTTGCGCCAGAGCAGTTCGCCCAGAAACAGGTCCGGCAGCCAACCGTCATATTGCCCGGATCGCATATAATCATCCGCTTCCACTATTCGGCGGGTGGCGGCAAAAGTCAGGGCAACGGCCAGCTCAGCGGTGGTTTCGGTGAGCACCCCTGGCGTATTTCCCACTGCAATACCCCGGGCGGAGGCGGTCTCTACATCGACATTATCATATCCGACCGCATAATTACTGTATACCCGTCCTCCCGCTCGCGCCAATGCTCCAAAGAGTTCTTTATTCCAGTACTCCGTTAACTGCCCGATCACCCCGGCGCATTCATCTCCAATGGCATCCCTTAATTCATCCGGAGACAGCACTTGCCGGCTCTGGCACACATCTATGCGACACTGTGAATTTTCCAGGATCTCAAGCCACTGATCCCCCGGCAGATCTTTGGTAACCACAATTCTATGTGTTCCTCCGGAGTTCACGACGTTCCACCGGCCGTCCATTCACGTACCTCCAGTATCGTTTATTTCAATGATTGCAGGCGATTATCAGAGAGTCGGAAATGTTAATCATAACGTTCAGATTGTGAATATCTCCCGGGGATGAACCAAATAGGCAATCAGAGTTCCACAGATATCTCCTGGTGGAAGAAACAGTGGGAACCAGTTTACAGATCTTCTTCATGATAATGGTTGATGATAGGTATTCGCCGGCCGCTTCCGAATGACTTTCTGGTGACCTTCAGTCCCGGCGGTGCCTGGCGGCGTTTGTATTCCGCCCGGCGAATCCGCTGCTTGATATCACGCACCAGATCGGCGTCATACCCCATATCGATCAACTCCCGGATCGTGCGGTCGTGTTCGATAATTTCATCCACCAAAGGGCTCGCCACCTCGTAATCAAATGGATCGACCTGTCCCTCTTTCAGTTCTGCAGAAGGTGTTTTGGTTAAAATCGATTCCGGAACTATCGGCTTTCCCTGTGCCGCATTATACCAGCGGCACAGGGCGTACACTTCCATCTTACTGACGTCACTGATGGCGGCCAGCCCTCCGCTCATATCCCCATAGAGGGTAGAATAACCGAGAGCGAGTTCGGTTTTGTTTCCGGTCGATAACACCAGGTGATTAAACTTATTCGAGTATGCCATTAGAATATTCCCGCGAATCCGGGCCTGGATATTTTCTTCTGTGGTATCGGGTTGAGAGCCGGCAAACGATTCGCGCAACATTTCCAGATAGGCCTGGTATGTGTCATGGATGGGAATCGAGTGATAATGGATCCCCAGATTCTCGGCCAGTGCGGCCGCATCGGATTTTGAATGCCCCGACGAATATCGCGATGGCATGCTGATGCCGTAGACATTTTCCGGCTGTAACGCATTGGCGGCAATGAGCGCAACCGTCGACGAATCGATTCCACCGCTCAATCCCAGCACTACCGATTCGAATCCCGATTTCCGGCAATAGTCGCGCACACCCAATACCAGCGCCCTGAACATTTCTTCTTCCCGGGAAAAGTCCGGAACTTCGATCGTGCCTGCTGCTCCGTTCGACAGATCAATATCCACCGACAGCAAGGCTTCCTCGAAAGCCGAACCGTGGCCCGCCAGTTCCCCCCAGGCATTCAGGACAAAACTATTCCCGTCATAGATCAGTTCATCCTGGCCGCCCACCTGATTGGCGTAGATGAAGGGCTTGCCGAAATTCACTGATTTTCGCCGGGCTAACTCCAGGCGCTCGAGAAACTTTCCCACATAAAACGGAGAGGCGGACAGGTTAATAAAAATATCCGCCCCCTGATCAGCCAGCTGGTCCACCACCTTCACAGGCGATTTTGCATCCCAGAGATCCTCACAGATATGGATCCCCAATTTAACGGCGGAACCATTTATCGTTACTTCTACCGGTAAAGCAGGCTCCCCCTCCTCGAAATACCGATCTTCATCGAAGACATCATACGTGGGCAGTAATCGCTTATGCACTATATGCTGCACCTCCCCATTCGCCGCCACTGCAGCCGCGGAAAACAACTTCTCATCATACCGATCCACAAATCCGATCACCGCGGGGATCTCAGCGACCTGCTCGGCGATTATCCGAAGTGCCCGCATATTATCAGCGATAAATTTATTCAGATAGAGAAGATCCTGGGGTGGATATCCAACAATCGAGAGTTCGGGAAAAATAACACACTGGGAGTTTTGCTCGATGGCTTGACGATAATACCGGAGAATTTTTTCGATGTTGGCGGAAATGGCGCCAACCGTAGGATTTATTTGTGCCAGGTGAAATCGAACGGATGATCCCATTAATACTCGATCCGGAATTGGTTGTATTTCTCATCAGAGATATCCCAGCTCACGCGGAGATCATTGACAACGGCAGATCTTGGTCCGACCTTTAAGGCTTCGATGAGTTCCTCCAGCTGCCCGCGGTCCCCTTCCGCCTCGATCTCAACGGTACCGTCCGGCAAATTCTTCACATACCCCGTGACGCCAAGCTCCCGGGCTCGCTTGAACGTAAAGTATCGAAATCCGACGCCCTGCACCAGACCAATCACAATAATATGAACCATCATCCCCATTGACAAATCTCCCATAATTTATTCAACGCCTCAGTTGCATTTTCCGCCTGGATCACGCCCTTAATATCCCAGGTTTGTATGCCAATGACCGGTTTATTGAAGTCCAGACTGTACGCAATTTCTGACAGGGTTCCATATTTCCCATTGATGGCTATCGCCGCATCCACCGAACGTGCAATTATATAATTCCTGGCTGTTCCAATACCTGTTACGATAGGAATTGTAATATACGGATTGGCTGAATCCGCCGCCGCGGTTGGCAAAATCCCGACCGTAATGCCGTGGTTCTCCATCGCTCCCCGGGAGGCGGCCTCCATCACTCCCCCCATCCCACCACAATACAGGATGGCCTTGCGCAATGCGATCTCCCTGCCAACATCATAAGCCACATCCAGCAGAGAGCCGGTTGAAACACGGCCGCCAAATACAGCAATTCTGGGGGTATCTTTTGGAACCATTCCCATTATCTGAAATCGACTGCCTCCCTTGCATCGCATTAAAATAGGGAATCTGGATTTTCGAAGAAACAACTCTTTTCCTGAAAGAGGCATAAAAAAATAGCATACGGCCTGCCCCGCCTGTCCAGGTATACCAGGAATTAGAACTCCCGACCCGACGGGATTGTCTCTATCGGGGATGAACGCGGAAAAAACGGAAGTCTCACAGATTCAAAATGGAAAGAAGGCCCTGACATCTCAGGGCAGGTTGTGTAATTCGTGGTCACACACACAGGATTATGGCTCAAGGCGTGAGATTGTCCGGGGAAAGGGGATGGTTTCCCGCAGATGCCTGATCCCGGCGATCCAGGCGATGACACGCTCTATCCCCAGTCCGAATCCGGAATGCGGGACAGAGCCGTATTTCCGTAAATCAAGATACCATTCAAAGGGTTCCTGCGGAAGATCGTGCTCGCGAATCCGTTGAACGAGCGTCTCATAATCATCCTCGCGCTGGCCGCCCCCGATAATTTCGCCGTAGCCTTCCGGAGCCAACATATCCACTCCCAGGGCAAGGCGGTCATCCTGCGGATCGCGCTTCATATAGAACGCTTTGATTTTTGCCGGATACCGATGCACCATGATCGGGCGATCAAATTCTTCGGAAATCTGTTCCTCATCCGGGGCCCCGAAATCCTCTCCCCACGTAAAGTCATTACCTTTTTCCTGCAATAATTCCACCGCTTCAGTGTAGGTAATACGCGGGAACGGTCGCCGGACTTTCTCCAGGAGACTGGTATCTCGCTCCAGTACCCGCAGTTCCTCCTTTCGTGTCTCAAGCACCCGCTGCACAATGTATTCGGCAAACTCCTCCGCCAGGTCCATATTATCATCCAGGTCATAATATGCCATCTCCGGTTCCACCATCCAGAATTCGGTCAAATGGCGCCGGGTTTTTGATTTCTCTGCGCGAAAGGTGGGGCCGAATACATACACCTTACCGAACGCCATGGCGCCGGCTTCTCCGTATAACTGGCCACTCTGGGTGAGATAGGCCTTCTCCCCGAAGTACTCGGTTTCGAATAATGTGGTTGTGCCCTCCACGGCATTGGGCGTGAAAACCGGCGCATCAAACAGGATAAATCCGCGATCATTAAAAAAATCGCGGCAGGCGTTAATCACCTCATGGCGGATTTTGAGCAGCGCATTCTGGTTGG
Source organism: bacterium (assembly GCA_035267465.1). Lineage (GTDB taxonomy): Bacteria > Fidelibacterota > JAANXI01 > JAANXI01 > JAANXI01 > DATFLS01. The sequence continues at coordinate 3,688 of DATFLS010000183.1, read as the reverse complement.
CAGACCGAATCCAGAGATGGCGGTGATCCTGCAGAAAGGTGACCCCGTGCTCTTTCAGGGCGATGGGATAATCTACCGCCTGCTGCATAATCCGGACGTCTTTGAGCAACAGTTCAAATCCTCCGGGTGCCCGGTCATCTGCATGAACAATCCCCCGCACCACCACCGATGACTCCTGGGAAAGATCGTCGTATTTTTGAAATACCTCCTCCGGCAAATCATTCGCCGTGGCAACTCCCTGCATGATACCGGTCCCGTCTCTGGTCAGAAGGAACCAGATCTTTCCACTGGAACGCGTGTTATACACCCACCCTTTAATAACGACTTCCTCACCAACATAATCTTTCGCATCCTCAATGTAGATGTGCTCCACAAACAACTCCCCGTGTGCTTTTACCAATTTGCCGTTATCGAATTGATGATATCCTGTGAGATTTTCCCAATGGCTTCCTGGATACCGTCCTGCCTGGTCGTGCTCGCCTGCTGAGCATCGTACACCCCCCAGCCACTCACGGTTTCTTCCAGCCGGACCTGATCCTGAACCGCGTCATACCACCGGATTCGCAGCCCGATGGTGATCCGATAATCCTGAACCTGTTCCGCTTCATCATACGTATAGGGGCTATCTGAAATCCGGGTGACCGCGCCCTCCAGGACAGAATCCGCCGCCTTTTCATCTGTAACTCGTAACACATTCTCCTGGAGGAATTGCTGGATCAACAGATCCGTGATAGTTTCATTAATACGATATTCCGCGGTTTGATTCTCAAACAGGGGAATGGCAATACTCCGGATATGGGGAGGCAGGGAACCCTTGAATGAATACATACAGCCCTGCAGCAACATCAAGCACAGGATCAGGAGCAATGTGCACCAGCGTCTACGATAAATCATACTCTTTAATCTTTCGATACAGTGTTCTTTCACTGACGTCCAAATCCTTCGCCGTTTTCCGGCGGTTATGATCGTTCTTTTCCAGAGTTTTCCTGATTAATTCCCTCTCGGCTTCCTTGATTGTGACCTCGCCGATTGCACGCTTATTTATGAATACGGCTTGTTCTTCCTCGTCAGCGATTTCAACATCTTCCGCTGGCTCAAAATCACTATCCTGGATAGTTTCTTCGTAGTCATGGATAACCCGGGCCGGCAGATTTTCACTGATCTTTTCCGGTAACTGAAATCGGGCACTCCGCAATTCAGTATTTGCTCCACCGAGCAGCGACTTAATTTCAGCCATGTCTCTGCGCAGCAGGAACAACTGTCGCAATATCAATTCTCGTTCTGCTTCTTCCACCGATGTATCCATCCGAACCGGCAGGTTATCACTTCCCGTATCGGCTTTGATCCGGTCTGCACGCTCCGGCTGATCCTGAAAGAGATACCTGCGTACATGATCCCCGTCGATCTGTTTCCCTTTCTCAAGGATCACGATACTTTCGATGAAATTCCGCAGTTCACGGACATTCCCCGGCCAGTTATACTGCTTGAGAATCTGGAAGGCTTCCTCGGTAAATCCTTTATTCGGAATATTATTTCGCTTGCAAAAATCGGTGGCAAAGTGCTCTGCCAGCAGGGGAATATCCACTTTGCGTTCTCTTAAAGGCGGAATCCGGATGGTGATGGCTTTCAACCGATAATACAGATCTTTCCTGAACTCCCTTTGCTCCACCAGATCTGCCAGATTCTGATTCGACGCCGCAATAACCCGCACATCCACATACTGGTTCTCCGAACCGCCAACCTTCATAAATTCACCCTGCTCGATCACCCGCAGCAATCGTACCTGCGTTTCCAGAGGCGTCTCACCGATTTCGTCAAGGAAGATCGTCCCGCCGTCTGCGGTCTCGAAATATCCCTTGCGCTCTTCGGACGCCCCCGTGAAGGCCCCTTTCTTGTGACCGAACAGTTCGCTTTCCAGGATTCCGGCCGGAATAGCGCCACAATTCACGGTTACCAGCGACGCGTGCTTGCGCGGACTCTGTGTGTGAATCGCTTTTGCAATGAGTTCCTTGCCGGATCCGGATTCCCCGGTGATCAGCACCGAGATATCCGTCTCGGCCACCTGATCCACAGTTTCAATAATTTCATAGATAGCATCGGAACGACCGATAATGCCGAAATGGTCCTGCAATGTCAACAGACGTTCTCTCTCGGTCATCTATCTTCTCTCCGTCTCACAGATCGCTTGAGTTGTGCTTTATGCATTCAGTTCCAACGATCAGTGACTTAATTTGTTGCTTCCAATTTCTGGTAAAAAAAGGCCACCGTTTCCTGCAGGCCGTCGGCAAGAGTATACCGCGGTTTCCAGCCCCAGAGCCGCTCCGCTTTCTCGTATGAAATCACACTGCGGCGCTGCTCCCCCGATTTCGCATCCCCATGTGTTTCCGGCGTCTCCGGGTTCCCGGTTAAGTCGCGCAACGACCGGAAAATATGATTCACATCCGTTTCGGTGCCGGTGCCGATATTCACAATTTCGCTCTCCGGAAAATTCAACGCCTTCACGTTCGCCCGGACAACATCTTTGACGTAAACATAATCCCGGGTTTGTTGCCCGTCCCCATGAATTACCGGCTGCCCTTCCCCCAGCAATGCCTGGGTGAAAATAGCCACCACCCCGGCTTCCCCGTGGGGATTCTGCCGCGGACCATAGACATTCGCGTATCGCAAAACAAAATAGTTCAGGTGTTGTACCTGGTGATAATAGTACAAATACTTTTCCAGAGATAGCTTGGTGATCCCGTAGGGAGAAAGCGGGCGCTGGGGATGTTCCTCATCAGCCGGGAAATAGTCCTGTTCTCCATAGATGGCTCCTCCGGTGGAGGCGAAGATGAACTGCTCCACCCCGGTGCGCACGCAATTCTCAAGCAGATTGAGCGAGCCCAGAATATTGATATCCGCATCATAAGCCGGTTCCCGGACCGATTTACGCACATCCATCTGAGCAGCGTGATGGTTCACCACATCAAACTGATGTTCTGCAAATACGTCAGTGACCTCCTCATCCCTGATGTCCAGTTCCAGAAATTCAGCCCGTGGATTGAGGTTCTCTTTTTGACCGGAAATCAAATTATCGATGACCACCACCTCATGGCCTTGATCCAGATAGGCATCCACCACATGCGATCCGATAAACCCGGCTCCTCCGGTGACGAGTATCTTCATGGAATTCATTCCCTCTATTAAAGGTGTCCCAGCCCCTTCTGTGCGATATCTGTACGAAAGTGCATCTTCTCAAAATGTATTTTGCCAAGTTCGGTGTAAGTGCGATCGATAGACTCTTGCAGCGTGCGTCCGGTGCAGGTGACCCCCAATACTCGTCCTCCGTCAGTGAAAATATTCCCGTCTTCCGTGCTGGTGCCGGCATGGAACACCTGACAGTACTCGGAATTCACCTCTTCCAGCCCGGTGATTTCCCTCCCCTTTTCATAGGATACGGGATACCCGCCGGATGAAGCCACCACGCAGGTGGCGAAGCCCTCCGTGATCTCCACCTCTATGTTTTCGAGGTTCCAGGCCATCACCGCCTGAATAATTTCCAGCAGGTCACTCTTCAGCAGCGGCAGGATCACCTGCGCTTCCGGATCGCCTAACCGGCAATTGAATTCCAGAACCTGCGGTCCGTCATTCGTCAGAATCAGTCCGCAATAGAGAAACCCCATATAGGGCCGTTGCTCGGACTTCATCCCCT
>DATFLS010000182.1:0-11310 GCA_035267465.1 bacterium | reverse complement strand
CCTCGTGCGGAATGGTCTGGCCTGCAGCAGTATTTCGGTACCCCATCCTTTAATCACTCCGATATTGAACGGAACCGCGCTCGCAGTTCGCCCGGTGGACGGCGCATTCCGGAACTCGATAATCGAGTCTTCGGATCGCTGGCGGTAATAGGTGAACTCCGCAGAAAACCGCCTGGTAAATTCCGCTTCCAGTCCGAACTCCCATTCCTTGAGCCGCTCCGGACGAATCTCCGAATTCCCGATGGCGTTCAGGACCGCACCGGCGCCGTATCCCGAAGGTTCCGCTTCCCAGAGGAGGGGAATGCCGTCGGTCAGCTGGGGCAGCACGCCGGATTCGCCATATGCGGTGCGCAGTTTCAACAGGGAAAACACCGCGGGGGTGAACTTGAAGCGATCCAAACGCACTGCGAGGCTGGCCCGGGGATAATAGATACTCGGGGCTTCGATGCCGATGGCGCTGGCAAAATCGCGCCGCAGCATCATGGAAAAATAGTACCGGTTCATAAGCGAGAACGCGTGCTCAGTATAAATACCGGCTTCTTTCACATGGGTCAGTGTTTCATCCAGGTCGATGAGTGTTTCTCCGGCCCCGATATTGGTGATGAGTTCCGAGAGATAATCCTGGTTATCAGCAAAAAAGGTCCGGGTTCTCCTGTCGAATAACTGTGCTCCCAGGCTGGAATTCACCTGCAACTCATGGGTGAGGTTATAGGTGTAATTTCCATCAATGGTATAGGTATTCTGTGTATTCTGCCGGGTGTAGACCGACCGCCTTCCACTGGGAAAATATTGATACTGGAAATCCGCCGGGAAGACCTGATCCGTCCTCAAATCGCTGTCATCCATCCCGGCGCTGAGCCGCAGCTCAAGATTCGCAAAGGGATTATAGATGGCTTCGACCGATCCGATGAATCGGTTGATATCGGTGGTATTCTCCAGAGCAAGGATTGCGGTGCTGTCGGTGGAGAAGTAGGGCACCGGCGCCAGAATGGTGTTCCCCAGGAATCCATAGATATCATTGTCGTTGTGCGGATGCTCGATCTCATTCAGCGTGTAATTGGTGCTGACATTCACCACCAGGTTCTCGTTCGGGATGACATCAAAGTTGGCCCGAAGATTTTTACGATCCATGTAATTGTCCGGGATAATCCCGAATTCGTTTCTCCAGTCCACTCCCACATAATACTTAATCAGACTGGAACCGCCGGTCGCCTTCAGATTATGCTGCTGAATGGGACCGTTTCTGAAGACATTATTGATCGATTTGTAGGTCAGATAATCCTGTTCGGAATACTTATAGGAGGGCGCATTGTACCCCGTCACATATTTATAATCGAGAGAAAGTGGTTGAGGAGTGCCCGGAGCATACCGGCCCCGCTTTGTCGTGATGAACACCACTCCGTTCGATCCTCTCGTTCCATAAGATGCTGCGGCGGCCGGACCCTTCAGGATCTCGATATCCCGGATATCTTCCGGGTTGAGGTCCGCCAGCATTGCCACTCCCTGGCCCCCGATATCGAAGGGTTCTATTTCGGCATTGTCAATGCGGATTCCATCCACGTAAATCACCGGCTGTTCGTCGCCGTTCAGTCCACCGCCCGAGCGCATGTTGAATCGAATGCCGCTCCCGATATTCCCGGAAGAAGATTCCACATTCACGCCGGATACCTTTCCGGTGACCACCTGTGCAAAATCCTGATAGGAATTCACTGTCGACAGGTCGTCCATTCCCAGCCGGGATACGGCGACCTCTGCGATCGATTTTTCTCGCCGTGAACCAATTCCGGTAATGACCACCTCTTCTCCCTGGAATACATCCTGTTCCATTTCGATGTGCAGATTGGTCACATCCCCATTCGGCGAAAGTGCGATTGTCCGGGTTTTGTACCCGACGTACCCGACAATTAAGTTAAAGGCTGACTGTGCCTGATAGGTAACTGTGAACCGCCCCTCTAAATCCGTCGCCGCGCCGATGTTCTCGCCTTCAATCTGTACATTCGCACCGATCAACGGCTCGCCGGTTGCCGCATCCTGCACTTTCCCGTTTATCCGGAGCCCGTCCTGGGCAAACCCGGATACCGCGAATGTTATCAGCGAAACGAGGATTAACAGTTTTCGTCCCATTTGTACCTCCATGGATTCAAGTGGAATGATTTGGAATTGTGAGATAAATGGTTTGTTTACGCTCTGGTTATCCGCTATTTACCGTGTGAACTGACATATCCCTCATAACATCGACTTCGGTTTGCGATTCTTTAGCAAAAAAATCACTCTAAGGCGCATGATTACTCCATTTAGGGTGAATAATTCATAAAAATGGCACATTCCAAGGGGATCTCTTTGAGGCAGATACACACAGAAAAACAGGATGACCACAGATCCCCTCTCCACACCAACAACGTATATATACGTTCAAAGGGACAGAAGGAAACACGTGGAGAGGGAGTGAATCTATACTGAAGAACCTACACTGCTTGATACCGGCCACCTCCTGCTCCTATACCCCTCTATTTCTCTGTAACCGGTTGGGTGACGGCTGGGATTTTTTCCTCTTGACTCATAACTCTTTTCTTTCAGTCGTGCTTTCCATCCCCTGCCGTCCGGCCTTTTCACTTTTCACTTCTCACGTTTCACGAGTCTTTAATCTGTGTGTATCTTTTGTTTCCGTGGGCGTCTGCGTGCTTTTCTTCTCTGGTTTATGAATAATCCAGGGTAGTATACTAAATCAATGATCGCTCTTCAAGCAGCCCCGGAGATCAATGGCGATTGTCTCAGCAGGCGATGCTCCGGGTATTGCTATTTGCCATTGCCTGAGGCAAATTAATAGTACCTGAAAGTGAGGATGATCGAGATCCATGCGCATCGGAATGCTTTCTCCCATCGCCTGGCGGACGCCTCCCCGGCATTACGGTCCCTGGGAGCGGGTGGTTTCACTGCTCACCGAAGGGCTCATCGCCGCCGGAGTGGAGGTCACCCTCTTCGCCACCGGAGATTCCCGGACCCGTGGAACACTCCACGCTGTCTGTCCTTCTGGGTATGAAGAGGATCAAACCGTTGATCCCCAGGTATGGAGTGTGCTCCACATCTCGGAAGTGTTCGAACGGGCAGACGAGTTCGACATTATTCACAATCATTTTGATTTCACTCCATTGACTTACAGCCGCCTGGTCCGAACGCCGCTTCTCACCACCATCCACGGGTTTTCATCTCCCAGGATACTTCCGGTCTATAAAAAGTATGACGCTACATCTTTTTATGTGTCCATAAGCGATGCTGACCGAGCCCCGGAACTCTCATATGCTGCAACAATTCACCACGGTATCGATCTTGAAAATTTCACATTTAATCCCAATCCTGAGGACTATCTTCTCTATTTTGGACGAATTCATCCTGATAAGGGCACCCGGGAAGCCATCGATATCGCAAAACTAAGTCAACGACGGTTGATTATCGCCGGGATCATTCAGGATAACACCTATTTTCGGGAACTGGTGCAGCCCGAACTTGACGGGAAAAAGATTGAGTATGTGGGCAGTGTCGGTCCTGACCAGAGAAATCAGCTGCTCGGGAAGGCGTTTGCACTCCTCCATCCGATAAATTTTGCAGAACCATTCGGACTTTCCGTCGTTGAATCATTTGCTTGTGGAACGCCGGTTGTTGCCTATAATAAAGGGAGTATGCCCGAAATTATTCTGCCCGGCAGGACCGGGTTTCTTGTCTCAACAGTAGAGGAGGCCGTGAAAGCGGTTCGAACAGTTCCGGAGATTGATCGGACAGATTGTCGTTCGGATGCTGAACAGCGTTTCGGAGTCGAACGAATGGTAGACGAGTATATTCAGGTATATGAACAAATACTCCAATAACCTGATCCATCATGGGAAAGCAGCAAACCTGATGGATCTCTGGGAATATGTCAAAATTTTGCGTGAACGAATTCGGTATACATCGAGGTGGCTTCGTGCAACAGTCAGTGGTTCAAAGATATACGCACAATCCAATTCTGACCAGGGATGACGTTCCGTATCCCGTCACCACTGCGCATAATGCCGGGGCCGTGAAACTTCACGGAAAATATATTCTTCTGTTCCGGTCCCATCTCCGGAACGGACGATCCGTCATCGGGAAAGCGGTCAGCCGGGACGGACTTTCATTCCGGGTAGACGAAAGACCCTTTCTCGAACCGGCGACGGAAGGTGAGTTCAGTGTGTATGAAGAATATGGACTGGAAGATGTGCGCATTAATCCGGTGGAAGATACGTATTATCTGACCTACAGCGGATATTCACGACATGGGGTACGGGTCATGCTCGCTCGCACCGAGGACTTCACTTCTGTGGAACGGCTCGGCCCTATCACTCAGGCGGATATGCGTAACGTGGTGCTCTTCCCGGAGAAATTCGATGGACAGTACGTGCGCCTGGATCGTCCCCACACCCATATCAACCCCTGGTCCATCTGGATTTCCTACTCCCCGGATCTCATCCACTGGGGTGAGTCAAAAATCATGATCCGGCCGGAACACTATCACTGGGATGAGATGAAAGTCGGGCCCGGAGCGCCCCCAGTTCAAACGGATGAGGGATGGCTGAGTATTTTCCACGGCGTCTACTCCACCATGAGCGGTTGTGTGTACCGGCTGGGAGCAGCCCTGCATGATCTGCAGGATCCCGCCCGAATATTGGGTGTCGCCGATGAATGGATCCTGCAGCCGGAGGATCCCTGGGAGGTGTCGGGTTATGTACCGAACGTTGTGTTCACCTGTGGAGTGGTGCCTGAGGATGACGGACTGCTCCGGTTATACTGGGGTGGTGCGGACAGTGTCATATGCACGGGAACCGCACGGATTGCTGACCTGATCTCGATGTGCCTACACGGTTCCCGTCCTGAAAAATAGCGATGTACGGGATAAAGAAAGAGAGATAACTCATGCCGGCAAACGGAAGCATCGCAATCGATCAGCTCAACACCATCGCGGTATTGGGCAATTATATGCCACGCCAGTGCGGCATCGCCACGTTTACCACCGATCTCTGTGAAACCATGGCCAGAGAGTTTTCCAGCTCGGTGAATATTATGGCGCTGGCCATCAATGATATTGAAAACGGTTACGCCTATCCGAAACGGGTGAAGTTCGAACTGCGCGCCAATATACCAGGTGATTATCTCCGGGCAGCCGACTTTTTGAATATCAATCAAATCGATGTCCTGGTGGTTCAGCACGAATACGGGATTTTCGGCGGGGAGCACGGGGCGCACCTGTTCCATCTGCTGCACAACGTCAAAATGCCCGTTATCACTACCCTGCATACGGTTCTGGCAGACCCGCATCCCAAGCAGCGGGCGGTGATTCTGGAGCTGGCGGACCGATCGGAGAAGCTGGTGGTCATGTCTCAGCGCGCGAAACAGATGCTCACCGATATCTACGGGATACCGGACTCCCATATCAGTCTGATACCACACGGAATCCATGACGTCCCCTTTATTGATCCCAGCTTCTACAAAGACAAATTCCAGTGGCAGGATAAGAAGGTGATTTTCACATTCGGGCTGCTGGGTCCGAGTAAGGGTCTGGAGGTGATGATCGAGGCCATGCCGAGGATCGTGGAAGCGCATCCGAATGCAGTTTACGTAATCCTGGGCGCCACCCATCCACATATCCTGCGCGAAAGCGGAGAAGAGTACCGGCACAGTCTGCGGCGACGAATCGACAGTCTGGGATTGCACTCCCATGTGGTATTTCATAATCAGTTTGTGGACCCGGATACTCTGAAGGAATACATCAGTGCAGCGGATCTGTATGTGACCCCATATCTGAATAAGGAACAGATTACCTCGGGGACCCTGGCCTATGCAGTTGGCTCCGGCAAGGCGGTGGTGTCAACACCTTACTGGTACGCAGAGGAACTGCTGGATGAGGACCGGGGATGTCTGGTGCCTTTTGGGGATACCAACGCGCTTGCGGACACTGTGACCCGGCTGCTTGCCGATGATGTGGAACGTAATGCCATCCGAAAACGGGCGTATCTCTACGGACGTGCAATGACCTGGGAAAAAGTCATCCAGGAGTACGTACGCCTGGCGAGCGATGTCCTCTCGCATCGCCGCAAGAAAGCGGCGGTTGTGGTTGAGGAGACCGATCGCTTCCCAAAAGTGCTGGATGAGCTCCCGAAAATCAATCTGCAGCATCTGCGCACACTCACTGATGATACCGGGATGCTGCAGCATGCCTTTTTTGCCATTCCGGACCGGGATCACGGCTACTGTGTGGACGACAACGCCCGGGCACTCATTGCCACCTGCCTGCATTACAAGCTGCTGGGTGATGATTCCGTTCTCCCGCTGATCAAAACCTACCTGTCCTACCTGTACCATGCGTTTAACACGGAAAAGGGGCGATTCCGGAATTTCATGTCGTATGACCGGCAGTGGGTGGACGAAGTGGGCAGCGAGGACGCCCACGGCCGGGCTATCTGGAGCCTGGGAGTAACCGTGAGCACTGCGCCCAACAAAACGCTTCGGGACAGCGCCGCTCGTCTGTTCGGTGAGACGGTAGATGTGGTTGAACGGTTTACCTCCCCGCGGGCCCGGGCTTATAGCAGTATCGGACTGCATAATTACCTGGAAGTGTATGGGGGAGATGCGATGGTGAAAAACCTGGTCAATGAACTGTCCGACCGGTTGTTCCGGTTGTTCCAGGAAAATCATAAACCGGACTGGCCCTGGTTCGAGGAGACGGTCACCTACTCCAATGGTATTCTCTGCCAGGCGCTGTTACTCACCGGACGGAAATTCACCAATCCCGAGATGGTAGAGGCTGGATTAGCCGGACTCAAGTGGCTGCTGGATCAACAAACGAGTCCCAAGGGCCATCTCAGCCTTATCGGCAATGACGACTGGTTTAAGCGCTGGAGCGGGCGGTCCACGTTCGACCAGCAGCCGGTGGAAATTCTGGGTCTCATCCAGGCCTGCGGCGAGGCATACCGGGTCACCAGCGATTCGCAATGGATCCAGGAAGCCAAACGCTGCCTGGGATGGTTTCTGGGACAGAATGATCTGGAAGTCCAGCTGTATGATTACCAGACCGGGGGGTGCTGTGACGGGCTGCACCCCACCGGCGCCAATGCCAATCAGGGGGCGGAATCCACCCTCGCGTGGCTTATATCGTTAATGGAGATGCATAACCTGCTGGCGGATGAAATCCTGATGAAGGAGCACCAGCGCAATTCCGGGAGAAAACAGAATAGCACACGGATACACACAGAAAAAAAGGATTAACACAGATTGCAGACACGTGAAATGTGAGAAGTGAAAAGCAAGGAGGCCGGACGGCAGGGATGGAAAGCACGACTGAAAGAAAAGCGTTATGAGTAAAGAGAAAAGAGGCCCCCGCACCACACACCTTGGTACATAGGGAAGTAGGGTACATTAGGCTCATATGCTGTTGGTCTTCAGCCGATGCAACCCAACGCAGGGGATCCCATTTCAATATCCGGATATGTCTATTGATCCCGAAACCCTATGCATTTCCATACTTCGAATGCGGGGTGAGGGGAGGATCTGTGGTCATCCCCTGTTTCTGTGATTACCCGCGTGCTATTATTACTTATGAATAAACCAGGATAAACAGACTCAATTCTACAGAGTAGGTGCCAAAATGAACCAGATCCCAGTCAGAAGAACGGAAGCGAAGTTCGTCTCGGATCCATCCCGGGTGATCACCAAGTTTTACTACCCCGGTTCCCAACGCCAGGCCCGGCACGTCATTCGCCGGGTGCTTTCTTTACCGGAGGAGCGGGCGAAAGATATCCTGGCGCAGGTATGCCGTGATTTTTCACACCGGCACCGTGATATCGATAAGGTGTTCAGGAGCCATTTCAACCACGTTGAAAAATATGTCCCGCCGCAGCACACTCTGCCAGAATCCAGGAAACTGCTGATCGGATCTTATTTCACCAACGAATATTCCATCGAGGCAGCCGGGTTCTTTAACCCGTCCATCGTGCCGCATCCGAACCAGCGGAAAGTCAGGGAGGGTGAAATGCGGTTCATTCTGAGTTTTCGGGCCACCGGAGAGGGGCACATCTCATCCATCGAATTTCGCAGTGGAATACTGGATAAGTACAATCATGTCATCATGGATCCGGTGCTCCGGTATGCCGAAACGCCGGATATCGCCATGCGGCCTTCCTATGATAAAGACTATTTTGACCGGAAATTGAAGGAAATGAAACTCCGGAACAGCATCAGCGCCAGCATTCTCAAACAATTACCGGAGACGTTCACTTTTAAACAGCTACAGATTATACTGGAGGCAGAGAAGGAGCGTCGGGATGCCTCGATCCCCCTGCGTGATATCATTAATACGATTTACTGGATTGCCCGGTCGAATCACGAGCGGAAGTTCCGGCGGGGAACCCATATATCCGAGCGGGTCCTGTTTCCGGTTTCCAAGGAAGCCGTGAAGGGACTGGAAGACGCCCGGTTTGTCCGGTTCACTGATACGGACGGTTCGGTGCGCTACTATGCAACCTATACCGCCTATAATGGCATCGATATCATGTCAATGATAACCCGGACCGATGATTTCGAGACGTTTCACTTCAACACGTTGAGCGGGGATTCAGCCAGGGACAAGGGCATGGCGCTGTTCCCAAGGAAGATCGACGGCAAATATGTGATGATCTCCAGGATTGACGGCGAGAACCTCTACCTCATGTCCTCGGATATCGTACAAGTCTGGAATAATGCGGAAATTCTCCAGACCCCGGTACATCACTGGGAACTGGTGCAGATAGGCAATTGCGGATCGCCTATTGAAACACCGGAGGGCTGGCTGTTGATAACGCACGGGGTAGGTCCCATGCGCCAGTATTCCATCGGAGCGATCTTACTCGACCTGAACGATCCATCCAAAGTGATCGCCCGGCTGGAGGAACCGCTGCTGGTGCCCCATGCCACGGAAAGAGAGGGCTACGTGCCCAATGTGGTCTATTCGTGCGGCGGGATGATTCATCGCGGAGAACTGGTGCTGCCCTACGCTATGTCCGATTCCTCCTGCGGATTGGTCACCGTTCCAATGGATGAATTGCTAGCGGCGCTCCAGCCCGCCCGGCAAGTCGAAGAGGTGGCGCAGAAATGACGTGATCTCTACCAACTTCTCATACCATCAAAGAAGGGGGTGGTGCCCCGGAGGACAGACCCTGCTGCATAGATATACATGGAGGCGGACCAGGTCTGCCACTCCTGTCCCCGGGTAGTTCCATCCCCGGCACGATACCATTCATTGAATCCATACTCCAGGTGTTGTTTGCGGGCGTGACGAATGAGGTCGGTCATGGCGGCCAGTTTCCTCTCAGCCAGCCGGTGCCGCCCCACGGCAATTAGTGCGGCGATATGGAATCCGCAGATCCGAGGCCAGATCCCGGCGGTGACGGGTATATTCGCCCAGCGGATTGTGAGTGAATATGATATCATATGGTTGCTGTGGCAGCAGCGAAACGATATTTCCCTGATCTATCGATGATTCCAGGGGATGCTGCTTTGGCTCGTCATCCAGATCACCCATTCCTCCGGTGGCATGAAAAATCCCGAGTGCGCGCTGAAATTTTGGCGCTCTGTCGGGATCATCCTTTCGGCAGAGGGTAAGTATATGCCAATCCCAATTTAGATGCAGCAAAATGGTACCGCCCATCCATAGCGTCTCATCATCGGGATGGGCGACAATCACCAGCGCCCGGCGTGCTGGGTCTGAAAGAATCATTGGAGTCAGAAAGCGGCATGTATTTCGTATATGTTTGTTATGTAAAGTTTCTCTTCCATTACCATAGAAAAAACGCCCCGGCAGGTGCGGGGCGTTTCTGATTGATCATACCTGTAATCCTGTGGAGAAGAATTAGTACATTCCTTCCATGTCATCCATACCACCTGGCATCTTGTTCTTCTTGTCTTTTTCCTCTTCCTCTGCCACTACACACTCGGTGGTCAGGAGCAGACCAGATACACTGACCGCGTTCTCCAGCGCGATGCGGGAGACCTTGGTGGGATCGACGATACCGGCTTTCACCAGATCACAGAACTCTTCCTCCTGGGCGTCAAATCCGAAATTGGTATGATCCGATTCCAGGATCTTCTGTACCACAATAGAGGCCTCATGTCCGGCATTCACCGCGATCTGTCGCACCGGTTCTTCCAGCGCCCGGCGAAGAATGGTCACCCCGATCTGCTGATCGCCGTCCAGTTCGACATCATCCAGGACCGACACTGCACGGAGATACGTCACACCGCCACCGGGGATGATGCCTTCCTCCACGGCCGCCCGGGTAGCGTGCAGCGCATCTTCGACGCGCGCTTTCTTCTCTTTCATCTCCACTTCGGTGGCCGCACCGACATTCAGGACCGCAACACCACCGGAAAGCTTGGCCAGCCGTTCCTGCAATTTCTCGCGATCATAGTCAGAAGTGGTGTCTTCAATCTGTGCCTTAATTTGATTGATGCGTCCCTTGATATCCTCTTTCTTGCCGGCGCCCTCCACGATGGTAGTATCATCTTTGGAAATGGTGATACGCTTGGCCTGGCCCAGATAATCGACGGTGGTATTTTCCAGCTTGAAGCCGCGCTCTTCGGACACCACGGTTCCGCCGGTGAGGGTGGCGATGTCTTCCAGCATGGCCTTCCGGCGATCCCCGAATCCGGGCGCCTTGACCGCTGCGGTTTTCAAGGTGCCGCGCAACTTGTTCACCACCAACGTCGCCAGTGCTTCACCTTCCACGTCCTCTGCGATGATCAACAGTGATTTCCCCATCTGGGAAACCTTCTCCAGAATCGGCAGCAAATCCTTCATGCCGCTGATCTTCTTATCATGGATCAGGATATAGGGGTCTTCCAGCGCCGCTTCCATGGAATCGGCGTTGGTAACGAAATAGGGCGAGAGATATCCCCGGTCAAACTGCATGCCTTCCACCAGCTCCAGACTGGTTTCCAGGGTTTTGGCTTCCTCGACCGTGATGACGCCGTCTTTGCCAACTTTATCCATGGCGTCGGCAATCAGCTCACCGATCTCGCGATCATTGTTGGCGGAAATGGCACCCACCTGGGCGATCTCTTCGCGGCCCGGGAGTTCTTTGCTGACCTCACGCAGATATTCCACCACCTTCCGCGATGCCTGATCCAGTCCCCGTTTGATTTCCATGGAATTCGATCCGGCGGCCACATTCCGGAGTCCCTGGTGGAAAATCGACTGGGCAAGTACCGTGGCAGTGGTGGTCCCGTCGCCGGCCACATCCGAGGTCTTGGAAGCCACCTCTTTGACCA
>DATFLS010000181.1:0-5340 GCA_035267465.1 bacterium | reverse complement strand
CAACCTGTGGGGTAACAGCCCCAATGCCAGTTATGGCATAGGTGTGCAGGGTTATACGCAGTATTTTCGCAGCGATGGGAACTTCGCCTGGTATATTAAAGGGTCACATCATGACGGCGAATTAAATGCCGGTGGCGGTTCCGCTGCCATGATTATCAGACGCCCGGAGGGCAAGGTCGGTATCGGCACTAATTCCCCGAACGCGAAACTGCACGTGCCGGATGGAGGGATCCTGAACGGCCTTGCGATCGGTGCAGAACCACCGGGCAGTACAAAGTTTAGCTGGCCGTATGAAACGCTTGGGACGATTAATACCAACCATAATTTACGGCTCCATTCCTACAATGCGGTTTATCTCCATTCAGGGAACAAGTCCACCCCCTCTTTACGCGTCGAACGAAATGGGCAGGTGACCGGTAATTTCGGGTTTGGCTTCTCCTCCAAAGAAAAAAAGAAAGCCATTAAGTCATTGAGTATTGACGAAGCATTCGGCCTCTTCAATGATCTCAAACCGGTAAAATTCGAGTACAAAAAGGGTGAAGGTCCCGAAGGAAGCCACATCGGATTCATTGCGGAGGATACGCCGGATGCCCTCACTTCGCCTGATAACGACTTTATTGATTTTATGGATATTCTGGCTGTGCTCACAGCCGTGGTTCAGAAACTTCAGACAGATGTTGAGGAGTTGAAAGAGAAAATATTCTGATGCAGATTGTTTCAGAGATAGTATGGATTGAGTATATGAATTGACAATTCTATAAGTGTCACAGGAGATTAACGATGAAGGAAAGACTCATAAACCGACTGGAAGAATTGCGAACGGAATATGAAAGCGGGAAGCAGCAGCTCAGGAATCTGGAAGCGCAGGAGTCCAATTTGAAAAATACGCTGTTACGCATCAGCGGGGCCATTCAGGTGCTGGAGGAGGAGCTGGCAGAGTCTGGTGATATGCTGGATGAAGCAGGCAATTCCGAAGCAGATGAGATGGCGGTGCCCCCGGATGGATCTCCCGGGGAGAATGATTAATCAATGTATCGGATTTTCTGAGATAAGAAAGAGGCTGCCGGCCAGGATCATTTTCGTTCAATGGTCAGGTAATTAGTGAGAGATTAACCGATTTCACAGCGGAGAATACAGTGATGGAAGAACTCCAGCCGTATATTGAACGGAAGGACGGCGATCTACTTAAAGCCGAGGAGTGGAATGAGATCCAGAAGCGTGCGCGCCAGGATATCACCAGCCATTCACACACCGGGGAACTTGACGGGACACCTGTCCCCAGTGAGGGTTTAGCAGAGGGTGCAGTAACGACCGACAGAATTGCTGCGGGTGCCGTTTCCGGAGAGAAGCTCGCCGATGAAACCGTCAGCGAAGGGAAACTGCAGCCGGCAGCCGTCACCCGAACCCGGCTGTCGGATGATCTCCAGGCAGCCATCGATGGAGCGGAGACAGCCATAGAAAATCATAACCGGCTGCTCCATACACCGGGGGTGGCCGAAGGCTTGACGGTGAGTATCTCAGAAGACGGAACTCAGGTATCCATTCAACCCGGAACGGCAGTGAAAAGGGACGGCAGCGAGATTGTACTCAGCAGTCAGAATTCGCTGGATCTGTCTTCATTTGCAGATAAAAATGTAATGGTCGTTATCACCGGAGATGATGCAGTAAGCCTGATTGCCGAGGATTCCGCAGTTCCGAAAGAGGCGGTCCACTTGGCAGTGGTGGTCGTGAACAGTGAAGGCAAGGGCACTGATGTGAACCTTTCTCAGCGACAGCGGATCAGTGCCAGGCTTTCCGGTGGAGCGCAAACTCCGGAATTACTGCTCACCCGTGCCCAGGTTCAACCCGATCGCTGGCCGGCATTGTTTGCCGGAGCCTCTGAACGGATGGATGTCAGGGGCAGTCTAAAAGTGGAGGGCACAGGACAGTTCTCGTCTTCTCTCGAGGTCCAATCTGACACAACAGGGGATCCGGCTTTGCTGGGCGTGTCCACTCCTGACGGAGTTGATTTTCTGGGGCTGTCCAGTGGCAGCAACCCCGGTAAGAAAGCGCCGTATCTGGTCTGGCGCCGGGAGAGGAATCTTCAGTTCGGGACGGCAAGCACCACCGGTGGTCAGCATTTCTCAGCCAAAATGACCATCACGGATGCAGGGAATGTGGGTATCGGAACAACAGATCCGCAATCGAGCCTGCATGTGATCGGAAATCTGTTGGGAGCTGCAGCCGGTCCGGACGGTCCCTGCAGACTGGCGGTGGGATCGACCACACCCGGAAAGACTTCCTGGAGTAACTATGGAGAGAACGGCCTGTATGTGGACATCAATACGTCGAGTCACCGGTTTTCGGAGACACCATATTACTTTGCAAGCATCGCAGGCGATTCTAATCACTGGAGATTAACCGGCACTTCCAGTATATATAACATGACTGCGAAGTGGTTCAGAATCTACGTGTATTTCCCGAATGCCATCAGCCCCGCTCAGGCGAATAAATATCGATGGCATATTCACTGGCTGGCGGTCGGGATATAATGAAAACCAGTCAGCCTGTGAAGAGCGGGATACTCTCCAGGATCAATCTATATTGCTTCCGAAATTGACGAAGGCAGGTATTTTGCTCCTCAGGGTGTTCGGAAACCGCTGAAGCGATCATACCCTCCCTTATGCCCGGAGATTTCGGAGGACGAATCACTCCATGATACTTCCGAGCAGCATCATTAATCCCACCACAATGACGAACACCCACATTCCCACTGTGAGCGGGAGTTTCTCCGGATCCAGAACACCGGTTGTACGCGCAGCGGTATCCACTACATCAACACTATTCGAGATGAATGAGGCGAGCGAATTGATAGCTGTGGTAGCGGTATCAGACGATAATCTGGTTATTGCGAAGTCAGTTCCCACGCCTGCCACAGCACCAAATCCGGCCGCCTGAACTTTGCTCGGCACTTTAATCAGGATGAGCATTCCGATGATCAGGCCAAACATCATGCCAAGAATTGCGCCATACCAGGTCCAGGACCATTGGAAATGGTAAAAAATCCAGGTCAGGATAACCAGGAATGATACGAACACCAATACATAGTACGCCGTCCGGATGACTTTGGGATAGGGAAGCTGGTAGCGTTTGATGAATTGATCGATATATGTGCGCTTCATTGGATCACTCTCTTCCGGGATTTTGCGATTGTGCATTTCATTCGAGTGAGATATACTCAACCAGATTGAGAATTTGTACTGGCACACCGTGGTCTGGCATTTGAAGGCCCAGCCAGGCATTTCCGGAGGCTGCAGTTATTTCAACCCGAATGAAATCAGTATATTAATATACAGGATTATTGTCAGATAATTCAATAAATATGACAAGAGAGCGTATATTTATGTAAAACTATAACTGAGCATTCCTGAGCGAACCAGATATCAAAAAAAAATTTCAGAACGCGCGGCGAAATTCTGTTCGATTGCTGAACCAGGTTCGCGACTTCGTCCTTTCAGTCGTTTTGAATTATTCCTACCTTACCGACAGCGGTAAATTTCCTGGCAAGAAATGATCCTGGCAAAATTCCGATCATGGTCAATAATTGCTGATGGCGATGAATTTCTGAGAGATGTTATGGATTAACATTTATCCCCGGACAGAGAAATCTCCGGGATTGGAGGTCTTATGATGTACACGAAAAAATGGTCGCGGCGGGAGTTTCTGAAAATCACCGGACTGGCAGCGCTCTCGGCAGGACTTGGTTTGTGGTCTGCCTGCAGCCGGAGTGCCCGCCGGCCGAATATCCTCCTCATTATGGCGGACGATATGGGATTTTCGGATATCGGCTGCTACGGGTCCGAAATTCACACCCCCAATCTCGACTGGCTGGCCGAACGTGGTCTCCGGTTTACCCAGTTCTACAATGCTGCCCGGTGCTGTCCGACCAGAGCTTCGCTGCTCACCGGACTTTATCCCCATCAAGCCGGGATGGGTGGAATGGTCAGCACCACCAATCCGCCCGGACCGTATCAGGGTTATCTGAATGATCAGTGTGTCACCATTGCCGAGGTTTTGGGAGAGGGTGGTTACACCACGCTGATGTCAGGCAAGTGGCATGTGGGTGAGGAGCATCCGCACTGGCCCACGGACCGGGGATTCGACCGATACTTCGGATTGATCAGCGGCGCGGCCAATTATTTCGATATTTCCAGAACGAAGCGGCCGGATATCACCCGGCAGATGGCGCTGGATGGTGAACCGTACACTCCGCCGGAGGAAGGATTCTATATGACGGATGCGTTCACAGATCATGCCGTGCAATTCCTGAACGAGCACGACCGGGAGGAGAGCAGCCCCTTCTTTCTGTATCTGGCTTATACCGCGCCGCATTGGCCGCTGCACGCCTGGCCGGAAGATATCGCCAGATACGAAGGGGACTACCGAACTGGGTGGAGCGCGCTTCGTAAACAGCGCTATGACCGGCTCATCGAGATGGGAATTATCGAGGATCACTGGGCGCTTTCACCCCCGGATGCTGAGGTGGAACCCTGGAGTTCGGTGGAAGATGTGGAGTTGATGGATCTGAAAATGGCCGTCTACGCCGCGCAAATCGACCGGATGGATCAGGGGATCGGGAAAGTGCTGGATACGCTCCGGGCACAGGACGAACTGGACAACACGCTGGTGATGTTTCTGTCTGATAACGGTGGATGCCATGAAGAGAACGTTTCCGATCGCGCCAATATGAACATCCCGCCGGGAGGGGAAGATTCGTACACCAGCTACGGCCGCCCCTGGGCGAATGCCAGCAACACCCCCTTTCGCCTGTATAAACACTGGGTGCATGAAGGCGGCATCGCGACTCCGCTGATTGCATACTGGCCGGGAGTCATTCGGCAGCAAGGGGAGTTCACTGACCAGGTTGGGCACGTCATCGATCTGATGGCCACCTGCTGCGATGTGGCAGGAGTGAAGTACCCCGATAAATACCGGGGACGTGAAATTACTCCTCTGGAAGGGAAAAGCCTGGTCCCGATTTTCCATGGGAGAACCCGGGACGGACATGATGCCATCTTCTGGGAACATATGGGAAATAAAGCCGTCCGCCGGGGAACGTGGAAACTGGTTTCCACCAGTGCCGGGAAATGGGAATTGTATGACATGGAACGGGATCGCTCCGAACTGAACGATCTGGCTGACCAATATCCGGAGAAAGTGGATGAACTGGTCGACCAGTATCAGCGATGGGCGAAACGCTGTGGAGTGAATCAGAAACCGGCCTGATCCGAGGCTTCCCCGAGTAACATCGGTGTCGAACCGGGCAGGCAAATATTATCGGGAAGAGATATACTCTTATGA
>DATFLS010000180.1:0-8590 GCA_035267465.1 bacterium | reverse complement strand
CCGGATTCGGCAGCCGTTCGCGGTCCCACTCGAAATCGTCATACCCGAACGGACCGGTTGCCCAGGGACGATCCACCCAGTAGACTGAACACGGGACATCCAGCGCCTGCATCATCAGGATATCTTCCACCAGCATACTGTTATAAGGCGCATTCACCGGAGTGCCGTCGTAGTAGGTGTCCCGATTATAATGATTATTCCGCCAGTACCAGTGATGAAAAGCCCATTTCGGGGGGACAATGGTTGGGCCGGCTTCCAGCGCATGGGCCTTCACCAGCGAGGCTGGTTCCGGCGCCGTATATAACATTGATCGGAAGGAGGGCCCTTCAAACGAAATCTGAACCCGATCTTCTCTGGCATTCGCAAAATCGTAATGACCCGGCCAGGTTCCCCTGGTGAACAGCCCGTATCCCCGTGAGGAAATATAGAACGGATTGTACAACCCCAGGGTGGGCTTGATTATCATGTCCACCGATTGACCACGCAAATTCATTGCCTCGGTGATGCCCTCGGCCCAGGAATTATCCTGGTCACCATCAACCGTGCGTTCGAACAAGCCGGTGAAGTATTCATCCTGGGTGGCATCGAGTGCAAAACCCCACCCGATGATTCCATCATCGGGTTCGGCCGTGAATGACATGGCATATTGCCGTCCCCCGAAGCCCTGTATTCTGCCGGGCTCTTCATGGATCTCGATTCGTACCCTTCTCCCATTGTGCTGCCATTCAGCGAAAAAAGTACTGCCGGTT
Organism: bacterium; assembly: GCA_035267465.1. GTDB lineage: Bacteria > Fidelibacterota > JAANXI01 > JAANXI01 > JAANXI01 > DATFLS01. Next base: position 7,841 of record DATFLS010000180.1, on the reverse strand, counting down.
TGTCTCGAACTGGCCGGCGCACCACTCACCCATTGTTTTCCACTCTCGGTCTCGTAATACAGTATTCCCTGGTCAGAACTGATGACCGTGAGAGGATTCGCAAGATATGGGTCGGTAATCGTGATGTCGGGCTGGTCCTGGTCACCTGAGAGAGTAATTTGAGGTCCGCCACCACCGCATGCAGAAATGAGAAAAAATGCGATTGCAGCAAGCAGCGGAATCCGGCGGGCGAATTTCTCTGACATACGCTTCCTCTCCTTCCGAACTGATCTGTACAACTCAGTGATATTAGAATATTTGTGATTCAATGTAGTATAATCACCTGATAAACTAAAGACTTCTGTGGAAGAAATAAGAGAGTGCTTCGAGAAGATGGACCTCACTTATTTAATCTGAATCAGCTTCGGAGTCTTCATTGTGAACCGAACCGGTGTTTGGCAAAGGTGGGAACGCTGAGAGATTCATGCAACTCTCTCGTGATTCGCGCAACAATCCCTTTTCATCTTTGGCAGAGTTCACTGCAACCACCTGATAACCACGTTGCCGGGGCGGGATGTTGGAAACGGGACTTAGCGGCACTTCCTTTACAACCGGGGATTCCGGATGAAACGTGACAGAAAAAATGTCGGAGTCAGAGTGGCGTTTGCTGCGGCATATTCAACAAGAACTATCCAAATAAATTATACCGGAGAATACACCACAGCATTACGAAGGCATCCTTGAACCGTATTTTCTTGCCCTCGGTGTAATCCCGCCCGTGATAGGAGATCCCGACCTCATAGATTCGAAAATGCTGCCTGGCTATTTTCGCGGTGAATTCCGGCTCGAACCCGAACCGATCAGACTTGAATTGAATGTCCTTCAGAATATCCGTACGGAATACTTTGTAGCAGGTGGTCATATCGCTCAAATTCAGATTGGTAAATAGATTGGAGAGCGTGGTCAGCCATTTATTCGCTACGTAATGCCAATAGAACAGCACCCGGTGGGGACCACTCAAAAATCGCGAGCCGTATACCACATCTGCGCGTCCCTCCAGTATCGGCAGCAGCAGTTTCCCGTATTCCCTGGGATCATATTCGAGGTCTGCATCCTGGATGATCACGATATCACCAGAGACCATGGCAAATCCCGTGCGCAGAGCAGCGCCTTTTCCGCGGTTTTGCGTGTGCCGGTTAAATCGAATATTCCCAGTGGATTGTGCGATGCTCCGAATATATTCATCGGTCCCGTCGGTGGAACCATCATCAATGACGATTATTTCCTTCCGGAAAGGAAGCGATATCAGTTGATCCAGGACCAGTTCAATTGTCTGTTGTTCATTATATACCGGGACAACGATGGAAATTTTCTGATCATGAATCATCTCCCGAATTATTTCATTCCCGTACAGGATGGAAAAATGATGTTCCCACGGAATGTCCCGGATAACCCTGTTACAATGAGGACAGACGAATTCAGTCAATGAGATAAGTCGTTTCTGCGCTTTATATTCTACAGTGAAACAGAACCCGGCGTGTGCTATCACCACCGTTCCCGGACTCAGAGTATTTTATGTGCATACTGATCTGAAAAATGCGTTTTCCGTGCCGCTTCTGTAATTATTCAGATGTAGTAGTACCACACCCGTCGCCACCTCCGACAAGACCAGTATTTGACATCTCCGGGAATTGCTTTCTGTGGTTATCCGGGTTTGTTATCGTCCACCGAAACAGTATTCTGCAATGCAATTTAGTCGCAGGAATCTCAGGGCAATTCAATGCCTTCCTTGTGTGCAGACCCGAAGCGGGCAACTCATGGAATGTCTATAATTCCCATACACATCCGTTTATTTAGTTCTCCCAGGTGGAGAAGTTATGCACTCGGAGGGTGATCTATAATCTGTTCATTGTAGCGATCCCAGTACATCTTTTTCCCTTCCCGATAACTCCTGGTAGCCATAATAACAGCCACGGAATGTGCAAATCCTGTCTCGATGCTGCCACGGGGAGTCTGTCTGCTCCGGATACATTCGATCCAGTTGTCCATATGGCCTTTGCTGTTATCACTCAAGTCCGTCGGCGGTGGCTCGGTTTCGCCTTCCACCAGTATCGGCTCGGGTTCCGGATTCGAAAGATCTTCCTGCTCAAAGACAAAATTCGATCGCCAGAAACTCCGCACCTCCGGTTTGTACCACCACTGGGGGCTTCCTTCTCCGCCAACCGCATAAAGCGTCCCTTCGGTCCCCCGGATGATGGTGTGATCACCATAGTAATTTCCAAAACTGGAACTATAGCTGTAAAGTACTTCCTGGTCCTGAAATGTGGACAGGATTGAAATGGTATCCGGATTTTCTCTGGCATCATGCCATGCGAAAATTCCACCGTTGGCCACCGTATCATCGGGAATAAACGTATCGAGATAGAAGTGTGCTAACCCGGACCCATGGCTGTACCACTGGTCTGTGATTCCGCCGGAGAATTCGCGAAAGATGCGGAAGAAAAAGTACTTCTCGGGATCGAACGGAACCCAGGGACGTCCTGCCAGCCAGCGGTGCCAGTCCGTATCCTGTTCCCGGATCGTGGTAACATTCGGGCCATTTGGGTCATACCAGCGGGGACCGTTATAATTCCAGCTCTGTTCTATTTTGGTAATTTTGCCCAGTTTCCCGCTCCGGATGATTTCCCGCACTTTCAATTGATGCGGTTCACTAACCCATTGCGAACCCATCTGCACCACCTGATTGCCGGCAACAACCGTATCTCTGGCAAGTTTCGCTTCTTCAAGTATGTTGGCCATGGGTTTTTCGCAATACACATCTTTTCCGGCTTTCACCGCTTTCACCAGGGGCATGACGTGCTGATGATCTCCGGTCGCAATCATCACGGCATCTACTTCCGGATCCGCGAGAAGATCTTCGGAATACTTATACGTTTTCGGGTTCTGTCCGAATAACTCTTTGGCATGATCGACCCCTCGCTTGCGATTTACTGACCAGATATCACAGATACTGTGGAGCTGGATATTTTTGCCGCCGTCAAGTGACATCTTAATCATTTCCTGATGGCCCCGGCCCCGATGACCGCATCCGATCTGTCCGATATGGATCCGCTCATTCGCACCGTATATCTTTGCATATGACCCTGCGGTGAAGGCGAACGCAGTTCCGGCTATCGCCCTGGAACTTCTCCGCAAAAATTCTCTCCTTGAGAGTGTGGATTGTGAATTTTTCATACAAACACCTCCGTGAGATTGATTAATATCCATGTGAATTTATAAAAAAACCTGGTTGGAATCCTCCGCTATTTTATAGTTGGAGGAAAAGTATTTAGCAGATATCAACTAATATTTTCACCGGGATGAATTGGTACCGCGAGAATCCTGTCATTTCGATGTGAGCCTGCAGAGGTGCCAGTGTGCTCTGCTTAATACATCCTCCCCAGTTGCGCCTGTGCCGCCCTGATATTATTCTGCGCCTGTTCGTTATCGGGATCGATCTTCAGCAGCTTCCACCAGACGTCAATCGCTTCTTGATAGGACTGCAGATAATAATAGGCCAGACCGAGGTTCATGAGGGCGGTGACATTTTCCGGTTCATACTTCAGTGACGTCTCCAGATGATCAAGGGCCTGATAGTACTGCCCCCGCATCAAATACAATCCTCCAAGATTTCGGTGGGCTCCCGCCTCGGTGGAATCCATTTGAATGACGGTACGAAATGCCCGCAGAGCCTGCTCTTGCTGTTTCAGTTTTAGATACGACACCCCGAGATTGTAGTAGGCATTCTCATACCCCGGATTCGCCTCCACTGCTTTCTGTCCCCATTGAATGGCTGCCTTGTAGTCCTCGTTGATAAAATGCGCCAGTGAGAGGTTATAGTAGTCGTTGGCAAAACTGTCGCGGGTGATTCTCATCTGTGTATAACCGATTTCCACACCGAGCAGGGCAATAAGTATCCCGGCAAAGATCCATCTCTTCACACCACGTTCTTTGAATAATCGCATCCCATGGATGACACCTGCCGCCGCCATAATAATCAGCACAGGCATAACGACCAGTCGATACCGGTCGGCCATAAAGAACAGCACAATACTCAGGCAGACAAGACTGATGACAGCATACAGCAGCCAGTAATTTCGCCAGTGCCCGGCCAGGAGAATCAATCCGAAGATGGCGAGCGGCATGTACACCATCAGGTTCAAGAGTGGAATTTTCAAGAGGGTGGAGAACTGCTGGTGAAAGTAATAATCAAAATTCAGCGGTGTTTCGTATCCGGACCAGAACAGCAAGAATTTTTTCACCAGCAATCGAATCCACTGGAAGGGATTGTTCACAATGAAATTGAAGGCTTTCCCGTACCAGAAGCGCGAGACCTCCGTCGCTGCTAATTCTCTGCCCAGAGCCTGCTCGGCGAACTTCCGGGACTGTTCCAGGTTGATAGCGCTGACACTCGCCTCGATGCCTTCCGGAGCTGTCCACACCCCGGTTGCCTCAGCATGATTGCCGATATAGAAATTAATTCCCCCGTGTGTAGGGAGCAGCGAAAATTGCCCTCCCGCAGCCTTATTATGTGCGCCCGTCATAATCACGGGAATGGCAACTCCCAGGAGAAACAACCCGGCGAAACCGACCGTTTTCCTTCCAAATTCCGATCTTTGGAAGAACAGGTAGATCAATGGAATCGGAACAAGTAATAACAGGTTCGGCCTCCCGGTAACAGCCAGCGCCAGAAAGAGACCGGACAGGAAAGTCAGGAGAAAGCCGGACCAGCCCGCACCGGCATATGCCAGACAACAAATTGCGGCGACCAGCAGAAAGGTGACTACTGATGTGCCCAGCAGATTGCCTTCGAAAAAGATCAGCGGTGCATACACGGCGGTGAGCAGGCCCGCAATGATGGCAATGGTTCTCCCAAAGAACCGTTTCGTTGTAAAAAAAGTCAACAGCGCGGTACCGGTACCCAGCCCGAATTGAATCATGCGCACCACATCCGGGGCGTGCCCGAAAATTTTGTAGATTACCGCCAGGAAATAGATATATAACGGAGAAATATAGAATGGCTGGTCCAGGATGGGGCCATTATTCACCACGTTCCGCGCCAACTCGTCGAACAGGGCGGAATCATGGATTAACAGATGGAAGGCCGGACTATTCTTTTGCAGCTGAAGGAAGTAAATGAGCCGGAAGACCACCGCCACCACCACGATGATTAATCCATAGAAAGGTGTGCCCAGTGAATCCGAAGATTTAGTTTGTTTTTCAGACATTGTTATTACTGTGCTTTCCGCTATCCGATTTGAGCTGGCTGAGCTTGTCTAAACAAAAAAACACCTCAAGGGGAGCCTGGGGTGAATTTCATAAGCATTCGTGCGGGAAAGTGATGCTGTATATGTTACTGAGTGAAAGGTGACATACTGATCCAGGCTTCATAGTTATACCTATTCTTTCTCTGTGTTCATCTCCCGATGTATCGGGACAAGTTGTGTAAATCTGTGGCTATTCTATCCATTTCGATAATGTAAAATACCCACCCCCATTCCCAAAAACAAAAATAGGACGGCACCGAGTGTACCGCCCTATATTTGTCCTCGTGTTGCCGTTTGGAGGAGGAGGGATTTTAAAAATCTATCCCGATGGAATACACATGTACGGCATTAAAAAGTGAATCGCCGGTGCCCTTATACGCATAGTCCACCCGGACACTTCCGACAGGCATATCGATATTTACCCCGCCTCCGAGGGTGAGTCCCTCCGAGGAATAATTGAACTTATAGCCTCCGCGGAGAAAGAGCATATTTCTCAATGAATATTCGGCGCCGAGATGTACACGTTCGCTCCAGTCAATCGGATGCAGGTAATCTACCCGGAGATCCAATCCCATGTCATCCATCTCGCTACCCAGCATGGTGAAGAGTTCTCCGGTCATACCAAACTTAAAAGTGAGTGGGATATCGAACGCATCTCTCTCGTATTCGACGGTTCCGCCGAAGTTCTGGAAACTCATAGCAAGGGTGAGATCCCGAAAGCCGGTATTGTATATCGTACCGACATCAAACGCAATCAGACCAGTTCTGGCGGTATGGGATTCCTGTGCCCATCCGGTCGGGCTGTCGGGATCCTGATAGGCGATTCGCGATTTCACCGCAGACCCCAGCAAATCCTGGTGGGCATATTTCAGCTGTGCCCCCACACTAAATTGCGCTGATATTTGTCTGGCATAGGCGAGCCCCAGCGCATATTCGGATGGATTCAATTCACCGATATCACTGTATCCGGCCTCCACAGTCGCATTGATTTCTGTCGCCTTAATGGGATCGCCATAGTTAAAATACATTGCACTCAAGCCAAACGTGCCGAGATTCCCCAGATTAATCGCAAATGCTCCGGACTGGATACTGGTATCCAGCAGCCAGTTGACGTTTCCGAACATCACCGAGCGGTTTTCCACGTAGGCGATACTTGCGGGATTGTAAAATAGCCCGGAGGCATCACCCGTAATGGCGATGCCGGCATCCGCCATCCCCATCAGACGGGCTCCGGCTCCCCGTCCCAGGAACGACATGGCCGACTGTCCCCGGCGATTGAAATCAAGCAACCCATCAAACCGGCCTGGTCCGGTGGGTTCCTGATCATCCGGCCGGGTTATCTGGCCATAGATCGGAACCGCAAATGAGGCTACAAGCACGAGCACGAATAACAAAATCAATGGTTTTCTCATTGTATTACTCCTTGATGATCTTCGACTTAAATTCCTTTGCTGGTATCGAATACATATCAATGTAGCGCTAGCGAATCATCACAAATTTTCCTGTGGCCGTCTGTCCCTCGAGCGGCCCGCCGGTCGCTTTGATGATATAGAAGTAGACGCCGGACGCCGGGAAAATGTTATCATCGGTGAGCACCGGAGACCACCGTTCATCACCGGAACCATCTGTGTGCTCGAGGGTCTTGATTTTGTCCCCGACTGCATTATAGATGTGAATCGTACACTGCTCCGGGATATTCACGAACAATAAGGTGTTCTGTTCGCGATATCCGCCCGAAAAATTGAAGCCGGTTGCATTATGGGCGCTTTCTTCCAGATAGGTATTGCCTTTGATATTAAACGGATTCGGCACCACCCGTACCAGATCGACCCATTCTCCCCCCTCCTGGGCCGGACGGACAGGGATAGCTGCTCGATTTGTCCGGTTAAAGAAATGGGAACTCTCCAAACCGTCGGCATCAAGAGCAGTGACATAATAATAGTAACTGGTTCCCCGGGTCAATCCTTCATCGAGATAGGACGTCTCCGCAGTTTCCGTCACCATGGAATACACCCGGCCGCCATCGACTCCACCGATGGCGCGATACACACGATATGCCGCGGCGTCTCCGACCGGATCCCATTCCAGGGACACCTGTTTCGGACCGGAATTGATCCGGAGATTCCCGGGTGGATCCGGAAGCATCGGCACGCCAAAACTCCCGGTATTGTGATAGGAATCATAGGCAGCCTGTGCCCTGGCAAACCGGGCCTGAATACTATCCACACCCCCATCGTAGATCACCTGTTTGGCAGCGGCTAAAGTTTTCAAGCCGTTCTTCACACTATCACCCAGCGCAATGGCCATAGGTTCAGGGACAGCACCTGTCGAGAACGCGATCGCCACTTTGAGGGACTCATCCGGGGCAAGAGTATACGGCCCCACTCCCAGCACCGGGTCATAATGCGGTCTTGCCGTTGCCAGCGGCTGAAATGGGTTTCCGGAGTGACCCGTTTGATACAACGGATCTCCATCATTGCCACTCATCCAGTTGTACGCTTCCTGCATCGTCCCGGTCCCCTGGACTGGTGACAGCATATTTCGAAACTCTTTATA
>DATFLS010000179.1:0-3669 GCA_035267465.1 bacterium | reverse complement strand
AATACGGATCCGGACTGGACCGCCAGGCCCCGGTCTGACGTCATCGAAGTGCTGGTACCGGCGGAAGGAACCGAAATTCTGATATTCGGGGGGCCTTCGCCACTGAAGGTGGTCCAGCGGTATAATTCGTACAATGGCGGCGGGTGCCTTCCGCCGAAATGGGGACTGGGGTTTACTTACCGGACGCATCGGTTGTACACGGCAGAAGATGTACTGCAGGAAGTGGAGACGTTCCGGGAGAAAGCATTCCCTCTGGATTTTGTTGGGTTGGAGCCGGGATGGATGAGCGCCTCTTATCCCTGCACTTATCAGTGGGACGAACACCGGTTTCCGCACCCGGAACAGTTCGTGAAATCCCTCCTCACCCAGCATGTGAGAACCAATCTCTGGATGAATCCCTATGTATCCCCGGAAGCGTCACTCTACACGCAACTGAAGCCATATGCGGGATCTCATACGGTCTGGAATGGCATCGTGCCGGATTATTCCCTGGGAGAACCTCGCACGATGTTTTTGGATTCCTATGAGAAGCACCAGCTGGACATCGGTGTGGCGGGAGTAAAAATTGACGAATGCGACGGCTATGATCGCTGGCTGTGGCCGGACGTGGCCACCTTTCCGTCCGGATTGACCGGGGAACAGGTCAGGCAGACCTACGGATTATTGCTCCAGCGGATGATCACGAATCTTTACATGCATCACAACCGGCGGACCTACGGACTGGTGCGGGCCTCCAATGCCGGGGCCTCCAGCCTCCCGTTTGTGCTTTACAACGATTACTACAGTCATGCGGATTTCATCACCGCCCTGTGCAATTCCGGGTTCAGCGGCATTCTCTGGACACCGGAGGTGAGATCATCCGAAACAGGAGAAGAATGGCTGCGCCGGATGCAATCGGTCTGCTTTTCCCCCATGGCTATGATTAACGCCTGGTCCAGCGGCACGAAACCCTGGTCCTTTCCGGAGGTGTATCCGGCCGTCCAGCACGTTGCGGAGCTTCGGATGCGGTTGCTGCCGTACATCTATTCCGCATTCGCGCGATATCATTTCGAAGGTATTCCTCCGATCCGTGCCATGGCCCTGCTTGAAAATTTCGATCCGGAGAGCATTCGCACACAGCAGCGATTTCCGAAGAACCTGCAGTCATCGTTTGATGACGTCCTTGAAGATGTCAAAGATCAATATATGTTCGGAGATGACCTCCTGATCGCCCCGATGTTTGCCGGTCAGGAAACGCGCCCGGTGATATTACCCGGCGGGCCCTGGTATGATTTCTACACCGGTGAATATGCCGGGGAAAATGAGGTGATCGAGGTCTCACCGGGTTTGGAGAGAATCCCGCTGTTTGTCCGAGATGGGGGCATCATTCCATTGATCCCGGCCCGGTTGCATATGCCGGAGACGGGAGAGGTGCTTCCGTTGGAAATACGCCACTATGGAACTTCGGAAGGGGAATTTTTATTATACGACGATGATGGTGAAACCTACGATTACCAGGACGGCGAATATTCGTGGACCCGTTTGCAGGTGAGCAGAACGCCGGATGGTCAATTCAGGGGAGAGGTGAACCGGCTCGATGACAGAATCTTTCAATATCGGGATCCCCGGTGGGTTTTTATGACCGAATAATCACCTGTTGATTTTACCACAGGAAAACGTACTATCATAACCTTACAGAGGAACGCCACATTTGCCGGCACCATATTTGATCGGGGTTGGAGTAACAAGCGAAGGAATCGTATGGAATTGCAGGAACGTTCCATCAGATGTTGACAAGATGGTATCGTTGATCAGACAGGCCCTTGAGATTTGAAACTACTTCCCATGGAATAAAAATTATGAAGAAGGTATTACTGCTCGGGTTGGTGATTTCCTGGATGTCCGGATCTTTTATGAATGTAGTAGTCGCCGGGACGCCTGAGCAGTTGGCACCGACAGGACTCATGGTCGAACTGCTGGCCTCTCCCGACAGGGTCTCTGTGGACGGCGAACGAGCGAGTACACTCCTGGGAGAGATTCAGTCTTTGCGACAAATCCCGGAATTCCCGGTCATTCGCACCTCCCGGCCCCACTTCAGCTGGATAGTCGGCGATACCTCCGAAAGCGCTATGCAAAGCGCCTATCAGGTTCTGATGGCATCATCTCCGGAACAACTCCAGTCCGGAGAAGCCGATGTGTGGGATTCCGGCAAAGTGGAATCCAATCGGTCGACAGCGGTGGAATACCAGGGTCCACCTCTGCGGCCGAATACCACCTATTTCTGGAAAGTGCGCACCTGGAACAGGGATGGAGAAGCAAGTCCGTATTCGCGGGTGCAGCAGTTTCGCACCGGCGAACTGGATCAGGAGTATGCCACCAGTTATTATCCTCTGGAAAAAGGGATTGTGAAACCCAAACGATTAACAAGAGTTGCTCCTGAGCGGTATTTCGTGGACTTCGGCAAGGCAGCATTCGGCCGGGTGCGGATAACATTGTCCAGCTCGAAAAATCATCAACAGGTCTTTATCCACCTGGGAGAAGTGCCTGCAGGGCCCGATAGTATTGATAGAAATCCAGGCGGTTCCAGGCGCTACAAAAAGATCCCACTGACTTTGCAGCAGGGAATCCATACCTATACGGTCCGGATTCCACCCGATGAGCGTAATACAGGTCCCAATGCGATCAAAATGCCGGAATATACCGGGGAAGTGATGCCGTTTCGATATTGTGAAATCGAAGGATATTCTGGGGAGTTGCATCCGTCGCAGATTCGGCAGGTGGTGGTACACTATCCTTTTAATGGTCAGGCTTCCTCGTTCTGGTCGTCTAACCAGGTGCTCAACGACGTCTGGGATCTCTGCAAATACTCGATCAAGGCCACCAGTCTTACGGGCATCTATATTGATGGTGACCGGGAACGGATTCCCTACGAGGCCGATGCCTACATTAATCAATTAGCTCATTACGGTGTTGATCGTGAATACACCATGGCCCGGCGGTCACATGAATATCTCATCACCCATCCTACCTGGCCCACCGAGTGGATCATGCATTCGGTGCTCATGGCCTGGGAGGATTACATGTACACCGGCGATCCGAAATCATTGGAATATTATTATGAGGACCTGCAGGCAAAAACCCTGATTGCCCTAAAGCGGGAGGACGGCCTCATCAGCACCCGCACCGGGCTGGTAACCGACGAAGAGCTGGAATCCATTCACTTCGACGGGGAACTACGGGATATCGTGGACTGGCCGCACACCGGCATCCTGGGATTGAACGAAGGCGAGGGTGGGGAGACCGACGGTTATGTGTTCACGGATATCAACACGGTGGTGAATGCCTTTCATTATCGTGCACTCATTTTGATGAGCAGGATAGCAGAGGAATTGGGCAATCAGAACGACACCGAATTCTATTCCGATCAGGCGGCAAAGGTGAAAGCCTCATTTAACGAGAAGTTGCTGGACGATTCAAAAGGATACTACGTGGACGGGGAATCCACGGATCACAGTTCGCTCCACGCCAACATGTTTCCGCTGGCATTCGGGCTGGTACCGGAAGGATATAAAGACTCTGTGGTGCAGTTTATCAGGAGCCGGGGTATGGCCTGCAGTGTCTATGGTGCGCAGTACCTGCTGGACGGATTGTATGAAGCCGATGCAGATGACTATGCACTGGAGTTACTGA
>DATFLS010000178.1:0-2663 GCA_035267465.1 bacterium | reverse complement strand
TTTGCGCTCCTGGCGATCAGTATCACCTGTATGGGACTGTTTGGCGTTGCCGGATTCACCCTGCGTCAGCGCACCAGGGAAGTCGGGATCCGCAAGGTGTTCGGAGCCACCGTGTCTCAACTTCTTTTCCTCCTGTCCGGATCCTTCGGAAAATGGGTGCTGGTCGCCACAGCTGTGGGTTCTCCTGTCGCCTGGTACCTCCTGCATCGCTGGCTGCAGAACTTTGCCTATCACATTGAGTTGACCATCTGGCCGTTTCTATGGTCCGCCCTGATCTTGGTGCTGATTGCCGGGCTGACCATCAGCTGGCAGACGATTCGGGCCGCCACGGCGAATCCGGTGGAGACGCTGCGGTATGAATGATTGGTTAGTAGTCAATTGTCAATTGGAAAAAAAGGAGACCGGAGTCCGGAGACAGGAGACCGGAAAAACAGAGCGCAAAGCGATCCGGAACTTCACGCTCTGCAGCATGCGCTTTGCCATCTCACAATAGACCATTAACAACTGACAATTGACGAAAATCGTTAGAAGAGAAAAAGCAAATGGCAAATGGCAGAAGGCAGAAGCACTTGTTGGGAAATATAGAGATCTATTTCTGTAGAATGGACCTTGTCCTGTCCTCTTTCCTCTTTTCACTTTTGCCTTTTCACTTTTCACGAGATTGACCATTGACCACTGACAATTAACGAAAACCGTCCAGGAAATAAGAAATAGGTAAATTAATATCTTACTACTGACCACAAAAGGAACCCAAAACCATGTTCCGGAACTACTTCAAAACCGCTGTCCGAAACATTTATCGCCACAAGGGCTATTCCATTATGAACATCGCCGGCCTGGCGATCGGGATGGCTGCGTGTTTGTTGATCCTGCTGTTCGTGTTAGATGAGCTAAGTTACGACCGATTTCATGAGAAGGCTGAGCATATTTACCGGATGAATATTCATGACCCGAACTTTGGCGGAACGCCGGCTCTTCCTGCGGTCATGGGACCCAGGTTAACGGATATGTACCCGGAGATCCGGAACCTTGTACGTCTCCTCAAACAACCTACTATCATACGGGAAGGAAGCAATCTTACAAAGGAAGAGCGCTTCTTCTACGTGGATTCCACATTCTTTCAGATGTTTAGTTTTCAGCTGAGATCTGGTGACCCATCGACGGTTCTTGCTCGGCCGAATTCTCTGGTTCTTACCCGTTCCATGGCAGAGAAGTACTTCGGCACAACTGATGTTCTCGGGCGAACCCTGAAAACTACCCAGGACGAGATTTTTAGTATAACCGGGGTGGTCGAAGACCCACCCGGGAATTCGCATTTCCACTTTGATTTTCTGGCATCATTCCAGACGCTAAAACCCATTCAGAATATTTGGGAACGCTGGGCGTTTACTTATGTGCTGATCTCCAATGAATCCTCGAGGAATAATTTGCAGAAAAAATTGGACGCCCTGACCGATCAAACTCCGGAAAAGATCAGCCAGGCTCTTGGAATCTGGTTTCGGGACATGTCATTTACGCTCCAGTCTCTGACCAGAATTCATCTGCATTCAAATATGAGAGCCGACATTGAGCCCGGTGGAGATCCCCGATATCTTCGTCTGTATTCTGGCATCGCCATCTTTATTCTTCTCATAGCCACAGTGAATTATATGAATCTGGCGACGGCTCGCTCCTCGAGTCGTGCCAGAGAAGTGGGCGTTCGGAAGGTGGTTGGTGCCCAAAAGAACCAATTAGCCGGCCAGTTCCTGATTGAAGCCATCCTGTTTGCAGTGATCGCCATGGGACTGGCCTTTCTGCTGGCGGAACTGATGCTGCCCGTGTTTAAAAACCTCACCGGGAAAGCGCACATAGACCAGTGGCTACAGACACCGACATTGCTGATGTTGTTCGCCGGATTAACATTGGTGACCGGTGTGCTATCCGGGAGTTACCCGGCATTCTTTCTCGCCCGATTTACTCCCATTCGGATGTTAACGTCCGGATCTGAGCACAGGTCTTCAGGTGTGATACTTAGAAAGGGATTGGTGGTCTTCCAGTTCACCATTTCCATCGCTCTCATTGTGGGGACTCTGGTGATGGACGGTCAGCTCCAGTATATTCAGCAGAAACGACTGGGCTTCGACAGGGAACATATTCTGATTCTTCCCATACAGGGTGGTCAAACAGCCCGTAATATTAAACAGGAATTATCCCGATTGACCGGAGTGGAGGAAGTTTCGGTGGGTATGGGACCACCCACCGCAGGATTCCAGAGTACCGTAGAATGGGAGAATAAAACGTATATTGTCCAGGATTTGTGTGTTGACGCGGAGTATGTGGAGACTATGGGACTTGAGATTCTGCATGGTCGGGATTTTTCTCCGGCCAGGCCCGCTGATTCCACAGGGGTGCTGATGAATGAGACGGCAGCCAAACTATTTGGATTCCAGGGAATGATTGGGCAGCAGGTGGATTCAAAATTTGTCCCCGGAAACGAACCACACACCCTTCTCGGCGTCGTGAAGGATTACCATAACACCTCCTTTTACGAACCGATATGGCCGGCTTTCCTGTATATTTCTCCTGCGATGTATCGAGATAACTTTCTCCTCCGGCTTCGACCGGGCCCGTTGCAACCGACTCTCGATGCCATACAGGATCTCTGGCGTAAATTTGTCCCCGAC
>DATFLS010000177.1:0-2625 GCA_035267465.1 bacterium | reverse complement strand
TCTTCGCCACCATAGAAGTGATTGAATGTGATGGGGCCGGAGGAGGATTGCCAGGAACCATCCGTGATAATTCGTTTCTCTGTTCCATCGGAAAATGCGATATCCAGCTGGAGTAATGCCCGGGGAGCACCGAACGCAGCGCCACCACCGCCCCAGCTGTAGCGACCTTCCACGCGTTCCATCCGGTACGCGCCGTTGCCCAGGATAATCCCCGCCGCATTCACACCGGAATTCAGCTGATCGGTCACATCATAGGTGGTATACAGTACGCGTTTTCGATAATTCGTCATCCCCGGATCCAGGACATGATCCCCGACCTTCCCGCCATTCAGATAGAGTTCGTAATACCCGACCCCTGTCACATACGCATGAGCAGATTCTATCCGCTTATCTACTTCAAATTTCGTTCTGAGGAGCGGTGCCTGCAGTGCTGCATCTCCCGCTGTGATCCACTCCGCTTCCCAGTCCGAAGGCTGCAGCAGCCCGGTGTGAAAGGTATTGATCTCACTCCAGGGACTCTGTTCAGCGTCCTGATTCCAGATGCGTACTTTCCAGTAATACGTATCGCCACTCTGCAACTGCTCACCATCGTAAACCACATTCACAGATTGAGCTGAGGAGACCTCCCCGGAATCCCAGATGTTGCCAGTATCATCTCGCAGGAACTCCCGATTATCGGCAACCAGGATCCTGTATGCCGACTGTGAAATGCCGCGCAGATTACTGGAAACTGTCCATGATAACCGGGGCTGTGGGATATCAATCCCCAGGGGATTCTTTAGGTATTCACATTTCAGGTTCGTCACAGCCAGCTTCTGACCGCCCGCACAATTCAACAGGACTCCTGCCGCCAGTCCGAAAACAATTACCAGGAAATAAATTTGGTGTCGATGGATTTTCATGATTCCTCCCATTTCTCATTTTGACTTAGAGTTAAATTCCATAACGCTCCAGCGGTGGTCTCTGAGCCAGCGGCTCTTCTACTGAGCGACCTCCGCGTTTTCTGAGCGGATTCAACATACACAAACATGACCGTCTGCATAGTTTACCAAGTGAATGTATAATTACCTGCAAAAAATCTTTCAATAGTTCGTCGTGCAAACTCACCAAATCGTTGGAGGATTTTTTCCCTGCAGGAATATTTCCCTTCCCTTGAAAATGATCCTTTCCTGACAGGAAAGTGATCGTTCCATAGTATAGATGTGATCGTTCCATAGTATAGATGTATTAATTCTATAGTATAGATGTGATCGTTCCATAGTATAGATATAATCATTCCATAGTATAGATATGCACATTCTATAGTATAGATATAGTTCATTCCTTGCAGAAAAATATTTTTTCCTTGTAGAAAAGTGGTCCTTCCTTACTAAGAAGGTGACCCTTTTCGGGTTTATGAATAATTTGGGTTAAGTAACCTAATATCACTATTAACTTACCTCAGTTTTCTTTATCACCCCTCCGGACTGCCATGCCAGTCGAAGACCCGGTCTCACTATATGGTGTTGGATTCCGGATTTTCCTGGGGACGGAGACAGCAAGTGTTCCCGGCTATACTTATGTGATGCTCACCCGGCTGCCTTTTGATATAACCGCACCGGTCCCACCATCCCGGCGGGCACGGTGTCATCGGCGTCCGTCCATCGCTGGGCGGTAGCATTGTCTGTGAGAGAACGTACATAATTATAGAGTACCGTCGTCACCTGGACCTCCAATTCGTTGCTCCCGCTCTGCAGGGCGTCGCTGACATCATACAGATGCCTGCCCCACCATGAATTTCCAAGTGACACTCCGTTCAAGGTGACCTCCGAAACCCCGTGCACTTCTCCCAGATCTAACATGAAAGGCTGCATGTCTTCCACCTCGAAGACGGTCTGATATCGCACTGTTCCTGCAAAGGTGTTCAATCTGCTGTCCCGTGATTGACCGAAATCCGCTAATTCCGTCAGCGTTCGCTGAAAATTCCCCTCCTGTGCATGCTGGAATTCACACTCCCAGGGACCTGAAATCCGGACATATTGAGACGGATCAATCCGGGTAATTTCTTTGGGTGTATCGGTTATATCCGGTTCAAACACCAATAACAATGATTCCAGCGGCTGCAGCTGTAAATCCAACTTTGACGGGGAATTTCCACAGGGATATGCCTGTCGATTCCCGGTCTGGGGATTCCAGAGCCAGGGTGTTTTGTCTCCGGCAGGAAATTCGGCCTGAAATGTGAGGACCCGATCTTCGGAATTATTGACGAAAAAGAAAATATCTTTATCTCCCCAGGTGGAATGGATCTGATAAAGGTTCTGATCCGGTTCGGTGATTCGCACATCCCGGGTAATATTAAATTGTTCTAACAACCGGTTAGTCCAGGGAAGCAGGTCAGTCATATCTTCCGGGGCAGGAACCCACTGCGCTCGCTGAGGATAGTTTTGGATAAGATCATTTATGGTACGTCGTACAGCCCGATCATTTTCCAGTGCCCCGGGCAACGAGGCGGATCGCTGCGGCTGGCTCTCAACAAAGATCGCCGTTCCGCCGGACCTGACGAACTCGCCAATCGCCTCGGCTGTGGCCACCTCCATGGTCCGGACATTTGTGAAAATCAACGTCCCGTAGTTCATCGGTCCATAC
>DATFLS010000176.1:0-6293 GCA_035267465.1 bacterium | reverse complement strand
CACGCGTGTCTGTTGAATAAATTGCTCGATGTCATCCGGTAATATTTCCAATTCGAGTGCTTTCACCGCTGTGTGCATTACATCGTATCGGTCAGTATCGATGCCCAGAGTAACGTCAATATCCTTCGTTTGACGTGGTTCTCCATATATGATTACCGCCTGCCCCCCGATGACCATATAAGGGATATTATTTTTCTTCAGTATCCTCGCGATATTTTTCAGGAGCTTCTGAAACACTATTCACCACCCTTGCTATTCTGATGTCCACCTCGATACCTTCCATAGGATTCTCGAGCGGAAACGCCCCCATAGACCGGGCGAATTCGTACATGGCATCCAGCAGCCGGAATTTCTTTTCCAGAGATAACTCCGGTTCGGGGACCCGATACTTGTCGTACTGCCGTCGTGCGTGGAGATACGCCCGTAACTCTTGATCTTCTTTATCCTGCATCATCACTAAAAACCGATAATATCTCTGGAATCCCTGTTATCTGGCATGACCTATCCATTCCGGATAAGTCAATAGAACCCCTGTCTCAAGGCTGCAAAGAACGCGCTCTTCAACCGTCCGACAGAAATGTTTTTTCCTCGTTATTCGCGTTCTTCGTGGCTCCCTTTTTTTAAACAATTCCTCACCCGCCGTAACTCCACCCGGTGTCCCGGAGCACCATGGGGTCGGCAGACGTTCGCAGCTGCGCATCCACCACTTCCGCTATGACCAGATGGTGATCCCCCAGTTCCGGAATTTCACGGACCCGGCAGATGAGATAGGCTGGAGGCGCATCCAGCACCGGCACACCGTGTTCAGCATCCATTTGGAATGTATATCCGTTCAAACGATCGTCCCGGACCTGTGCTGCTCTGAAAAAGCTGCTGGCGAGCTCTTTCTCCCCGGCCGGAACAATATGCAGTGCAAAAATACCGGACTGCCGGACGATATGATACGGTCCGCCACCCGTGCGCAGTCCTACCGCAACCAGCGGAGGCTGGAACGAACACTGGGTCACCCAGGTGACAGAACTGGCGGCGATCTCGTCTCCCTCCCCGGCCGTGAAGATGAACATCCCATAGGTAAACATCTTCAGGACTTGCTTTTTGGTCTGCTCGTCCATCAGGTACTATGCGTGTACTGCTGCGGCAAACCGCCGGAAAATCGTCTGGTAATCGGCCGCGGGAATATTGTGGACATTCCCCTGGAAGGCCAGCTTCCAGTGTTCGGCCGGCCACTTTTTTATGTACTCTAACTTATCCTTGAATTCTTCCGAATCCACCCAGCCGGCTTCGTCCAATATCCGCTCGGGCTTGATATGTACCCGCCAGGGATAGTTCTCATCCTGTTTCTTGCCTTTGGATTTCCAGATGGGTTCATCATCTTCAAAAAAGGTGGACGTCACCTCCGCGGTACCGGCAAACTGCTGAATCCCGGTGACGTAATAGATCAACTTATCCCCGGGCTGCATTTCCATTGCCTTTTTCCGGTGGCGGGATTTCACCCCCTGGATGGTAAAATTGCGATCTCTGGTGGCTTCATAGTTTTCTCTGCTGGTCACGATCATCCAATATTGCGCCATGCCTTCGCTCCCTTGGTATGCTATCCTCTCAATTGTCTGGTGAATTTAGAGGTCAGGTGCCAGAGAATCAAGGAGGGGTGAAAGGCGGGAGTTCTCCCGGGAATGGTTCGTATACAAAACCTCCGGTGGCACGTCATTTTTCCCATTCTCCCAGAGATGATATTAGCCGCTCCCAATGGAATATGTATTTTCTCAACGGCATGCGGCTGTAACAAATCCACAGAGATATATTGATTTCTTTATCAGGGATGGCTTAAATTTATTCGCGGAATATGAGTATACCAGTACATAACAGAATCGGAAGTATACTAGCCTCTCAGTATTCAACCACCTTACCGACACCTGTTTTTCCGTTTGAAAGCGATGCCCGATTCGGGTATTCCCATTATAATATCCATGTTCCACTCATGAGAATGTCAAGCAGGAAGGAGTAGTCCGGTGAATGCAGGAAAAAAGTTATCAGTCATTTTCTTGACTCTGTTGATGCCTCTTTTACTCAATGCCCGGGAGGAGGGACGTTTATTACGCTTCCCGGACATCCATGGGAACCAGGTAGTCTTTATGTACGGCGGGGACCTCTGGGCCGCCAGTGCCGATGGCGGAACCGCCCGGAAGCTCACCACCCACGCCGGGATTGAACGACATCCCAAGTTCTCACCGGACGGCCAGTGGATTGCCTTCACCGGACAGTATGACGGACATGACAACGTCTTTGTGATCCCGGCAGCGGGTGGCGAGCCGAAACAATTGACGTTCCTGCAGCCTCCGGAATCGCTCAGCGAGCGAAGTGGACCCGAGAACATGGTGCTGGAATGGTTCCCGGACAGTAAATTTATTTTATTCATGTCCAGGCGACATACCTTTCACACCTGGTTCGGTCAGCTCTATAGCGTTGCCCTGGAGGATGGTACACCGGAACAGCTGCAGCTGCCGAAGGGCGGGCTCACCTCGTTCAATGAGGACGGGACCAGTATCGCCTATAACCGGAAATTCCGGAATTTCCGCACCTGGAAACGATACACGGGAGGACTGGCCCAGGACATCTGGATTTATAACTTTCAGGAAAACACCAGCGAACAGATCACCGATTGGATCGGCACCGACACTGATCCCATGTGGATCGGCGATAAGATCTTCTTCACTTCGGACAGGCCGGCAGCCGATAATCCTGACCGGCGAGACCCCGGCCGGGTGAACATCTGGGAATACGATTTCGCCACCTCGGAATTCCGGCAGCGGACGTTCTTCCAGGAGTACGATGTCAAATGGGCCAGCGCCGGGCAGGAAACTATCATCTTTGAAAACGGTGGTTACCTGTATACTCTTGATATCACCCCGGAAAATACCCAACCTCAGAAACTGACTGTCTACCTGCCCGGCGACCGCAGACTGCGTCGTCCCTGGTGGGAAGAGACCAAGGAACTCATCACCACCTTCAACCTCGCTCCCACCGGAAAACGAGCCGTGTTCGAAGCCCGGGGTGACATTTTTACGGTTCCCGAAGAACACGGTGACATCCGCAATCTCACGCAGACGCCCGGCATCCGAGAGAAGTATGCAGCGTGGTCGCCCGACGGCGAATGGATCGCCTACTTCTCCGACCGGCGCGGGGAAGATGACCTCTATCTTATCAAGGATGAACCCGGCGCCGAAGAAGTCCGGATTACCACGAATGCTTCCATGTTTCGATACCCGCCACTCTGGTCACCGGACAGTAAGAAACTGGTGTTCTCAGATAAGGCCTTCCGTCTCTGGTACGTGGATATCGACGAGAAAACCCCGGTGCTGGTGGATTCCAGTGATCACTGGGAAATCAGGGAATACCGGTGGTCACCGGACAGTCGATGGCTGGCCTATTCCAAAACGCATCAGACCTTCTTCCAATCGATTTATCTCTACAATCTGGCATCGACCGATATCACGCAGCTGACATCAGAACTCACCAACGATTGGGCGCCCACCTGGGATCCTGACGGGAAATACCTCTACTTTTTCTCCGACCGCAACCTGAATCCTTCCCTGGGGACCTTCGATTTCACCTACAATTACCACCGGACGACCGGCATCTACCTGGTGACTCTGCAGAAGGATACGCTGAATCCGTTCAAGCCGAAGAGTGATGAAGTGAAGGTAGGCGCGGACGAGGAAGCGGACACGGGAGAAGAAGACCAGGAGACCAAGCAAACACCGCCGATGCAGATCGATTTCGAAGGCATCCGCGGCCGGATGGTCCGGGTGCCGGTGGATGCCGATAATTATCGGTCGCTTCATGCAAGCAGCGGCGCGCTCTTCTATGTTTCCTATCCCACTGAGGGCCTGGGCGGCAAGGTGGAGCCCATCGAGCCCGCACTCCACGGCTTCGATATGGAAAAGCGCGAGGACATCGAGATGGCGGAATCGGTGGATAACTATGATATCTCACCGGACAAGAAACACCTGATTTACAAAAAAAACAGCGATTTTTATATCGTGGAGGCCAAACCCGAGAAGATCTCCGAGGCCAAAGCGCTGGATCTCAGTGAACTGAAAGCAAAGGTCGATTACCAGGCGGAGTGGTTGGAGATGTTCGAAGAAGCCTGGCGATACCAACGCGATTACTTTTATAATCCCCGGATGAATGAAGTTGACTGGGAGGCGATGCGCGAGAAATATGAGGAACTCTTGCCCTATGTTGCCCACCGGTATGACCTGAATTATGTCATCGGAGAGATGATCGGGGAACTATCGAATTCTCACACCTATGTGGGCGGCGGAGATTATCCGGATATTGACGAGGTAACCTACGGTCAGCTGGGAGTTGACCTGACGATTGACAACGGCTACTATCGGATCAGCCGGATCTACCCGGGCGATAATACCCGGGAGGACCGGGTGTCGCCGCTCACCAAACCCGGCATCAATGTGCCGGAGGGATCGTACATCCTGGCCGTCGACGGCGAACCGGTGCGCGCCGGGGATAACTTTAACGCCGCGCTGGAGAACAAAGCCGGAAAGCAGGTGAAACTCACCGGGAATTCCCGTCCATCCGAAGACGGCGCCTGGACAGAGACGGTGGTCCCTGTGGAGAGCGAGTACGAGCTGCGGCATCTGGCCTGGATAGAGGGCAATCGGGCGAAGGTCGCGGAGATGTCCGACGGCCGCATCGGATACGTGTATCTCACCGATATGAGCACCACCGGCTTGAATGAGTTCGTGGAGCAGTATTATCCCCAGATTCGAAAGCAGGGAATTATCATCGATGTGCGCTATAACGGAGGGGGCTTTGTGGACCAGCTCATCCTGGAGCGGCTCCGCAGAACCCTGATCGGGATGAGCATGAACCGGAACGGGTACATCAGTACGGTCCCGGACCAGGTGTTCACCGGCTATATGGTGTGCCTGATGAACGGCTATAGCGCCAGTGACGGAGATATTTTTCCCTATTATTTCCGGAAGTACGGTCTGGGCGAGCTGATCGGTGAGCGCACCTGGGGTGGCGTTCGCGGCATCCGGGGCAATCCCGGCATTATGGACGGCGGCTACATCTTCCCGCCCGAGTTCTCCATGTACGATCTGAACAGCACCTGGAATATGGAGAATTACGGCGTGGCGCCGGACATCGAAGTGGACAACCGGCCGGAACTGGTGGTCAACGGACGCGACCCGCAGCTGGAAAAAGCTGTGGAGGTACTGCTCAAGAAAATCGAGGAAAATCCCGAGGGCAAATACCTGAAACTGCCACCGCGACCGGACTTCACACCGCCCTATCCGGAAGAATATTACGAACTGCTAAAGCAGGATTCGAAGTAAGGCAGATGAACGAACGGGAATCATAGAGACAGAATTGCACACCACATTAGTGAATGCAACAAGGTCCCTCAGGCCAGGTTGAATAATTCGATTGGTAGTTAATTGAAGAGGGATGACATTTCATCAGTAAATGTCGTCCCTTCTCATCTCTGATGCCCCGCCACTTCTCTACTACACATCTTTTTCCGGTCTTTATTTCTTAAATTGGATCTGAAGAAGACATGACCAATATCTGTATTGATATTTATATTTTTCCAATTTAATTCGTGAAAATTGGTGTTCATTCGCGGTTTCTCCCAGGGGATCCCTCACTGGATATAGTTGTTTTTCAACTTCCTTCTTGACATTGAAAACAATTTTACTATATTTATAGTAGAATCACTAAATAATTAGGAGTTATGCCAGATGAATAAGCCGGAAAAACAGTTAACCGAACTGGAATGGGAACTCATGAATCATATCTGGGCGGCGGAGGAGGAGAAGGTGACGGTGCGTGATATCTTGGAGCGGGCCTACCCGGACGGCGGCAAAGCCTATACCACCATTCAGACCGTGATGAATACACTTGTTGAGAAAGGGTTTCTTTCCAAGGAGAAAATCGGCCTGGTGAATTTTTACCAGCCGGCCAAACCCCGGGAGCAGGTGGTGCAGAAAGAGGTAGGGCATTTCGTGCACAAAGTATTTCGGGGATCCACGCCCCAGTTTGTCAAACAGTTTATTGACAGCAGCGACCTCACCCGGGAGGAAATCGCTGACCTGAAACGCTTCATTGAAGCGAAAGAGAGTAACATTGAGGAAGATCCGTCATGACTGTCTGGCTTAACGATATCAGTCAGGTCTGGCTCCGCTACTTCGGCCTGATGACGCTTCAGACTTCCATATTTCTAACAGGGGTGCTTCTCCTGATATATTTTCTGCGGCATCAGAATGCCC
>DATFLS010000175.1:0-11182 GCA_035267465.1 bacterium | reverse complement strand
ATGCAGGCCAATGATAAACCCTTCGACCACCAGGCGGGCGATGAGGTTCAGATTCTCGATCCGGGAGACGGTTTCCGGCTGGAGATAATTTCGCTTAGTCTGAGAATGCGCCATTATTCCGGAGTCGCTTCGACAAGTTTTTCAATAATTTCATCGGGATTAATGCCATCCGCCTCCGCCGTAAAGGTGGTAATAATCCGGTGGCGGAGTACCGGTTTTGCCAGCGCTTTCACGTCTTCGACGGCGGGCGTTGGCCGTCCTTCAATAATGGCTTTCGCCTTGGCGCCCAATATTAAGTACTGGGAAGCTCTGGGACCGGCGCCCCACTCCAGCCAGTTGTTCACGAAATCCAGGGACCCGTTCGTGTTCGGCCGGGAGGCCCGGGCCAGGTTCACCGCAAACTCCACCACCGGTGAAGCCACCGGCACCCGACGGACCAGATCCTGATAGTTCAAAATATCGTCGATCGTGGCCACCGTTTCCAGATCGGCCTCATAGGAACTTGTGGTCGATTTCACGATTTCATTCTCTTCGCTCTGCGAGGGATAATCCACCAGCAGGTTGAACATGAACCGGTCCAGCTGGGCTTCGGGAAGTGGATACGTGCCTTCCTGCTCTATGGGATTTTGTGTGGCCAACACGAAAAACGGTTCGTCCAGGGTGTAGGTCGTGCCCGCCGCCGTCACCCGGTGTTCCTGCATTGCCTCCAGCAGCGCTGCCTGCGTTTTGGGCGGCGTTCTGTTAATCTCGTCCGCCAGTACAATATTGGCAAAGACCGGCCCCCGGAAAAACTTGAATACCCGCTTTCCGGTACTCTGATCCTCCTCGATGATTTCCGTCCCCGTGATATCGGAGGGCATGAGATCCGGCGTGAACTGAATTCGGCTGAACTTGAGATCGAGTACCCGTGACAGCGTTTGAATAAGCAGGGTTTTGGCCAGACCGGGAACACCAACCAGCACACAATGACCCCGGGAAAACAGCGCGATAAGAAGCTGCTCTAAAATCTGGCGCTGACCGATAATGACTTTTCCGATCTCTTCTGTGATATGCTGATAGGTGGTATGGAGCTCGTCTACCAATGACTCATCCTGCTGTATATTTTCCAATGATGGATCCTCTCTGTGCATGTTCATAATCTCAAATAATACTGAAGCAATCTAGGTAAATCAACGTACATTCAGTGAACAATGTTTCACATTCTTCATATAAAATCTCGTCATGATAAAATAGTAAAACGCCTTGTAAAGAACAGCAGGATTCGATATTGTTACGTGATATGCAGACTACAAAACAAAGACCGATCAACGGCCGCTCCCTGGAGGAGTTGTGCGACTTCTGTGAAGAAATGGGGCAGCCGGCCTACCGCGGAGAACAGCTCTTCCGGTGGATTTATCAGAAGTACGCCCGGTCGTTCGATGAAATCACCACCCTCTCCAAGGATCTGCGAAAGCAGTTAGCATCTCAGCACGATCTCGAGCGAGGCTGGGTACTGAAAAAAACGGAACAGTCCGGCGAACACACCACCAAGTATCTCATTCAGCTGGCAGATGGCAAGAAGGTGGAGTCGGTCTACATTCCGGAGCAAGATCGGGTCACCATCTGCCTCTCCAGCCAGGTGGGGTGTGCCCTGGATTGTGATTTCTGCGCCACCGGAAAAATGGGCTTTCATCGTCACCTGGATGCGGGTGAAATTTTCGAACAGTTCCGTCTGGTGCAGGGATTGTCGGAGCGCGATATCACGAATATCGTTTTCATGGGCATGGGCGAACCCTTCAACAATTATGAGGAGGTGCTCCGGTCGGCGGATATTTTCAACCATCCCATGGGACCGCATATCAGCCGGAAACGGATCACCATATCCACCGCCGGGGTCATTCCGAAAATCGCCCGCTACATCCGGGAACGGAGACCTTACAAATTGGCTATCTCACTCAATGCCATCCGGGATGATATCCGCGATAAGTTAATGCCCCTGAACCGGCGCTGGCCGCTGAAGAGCCTGCTGGAGGCAGCCAATCAGTACGCCACGGAGACGGGAAATCGGGTAACGTTCGAGTATGTCCTTATCGAAGGATACTCCGACTCCCCGGAGGATGCCGAACGACTGAAACGCCTGCTGAAGCCCATCCGGTGTAAACTCAATGTGATTCCGTTCAACGAGATTGGCAATATCTATCGGCGTCCCGCCGATCAGAAGATAGAGGCCTTTCTGAAAGCGTTGCACCCTGCGCCGTTTCCGGTCACCGTCCGGTGGAGCAGAGGCCAGGATATTAATGCTGCCTGTGGGCAATTGCGTACCGAAAACGAGAAGCAATCCCAACACACAGCATAGCGTGTCCGGTCTCGATTGTAATTTCCGGTACAGTCTTCTTTCCTCTGATGTTCGATCTTATTCCCGAAACAGAAACGTGGAATCAGAAGCAGAAGAATGGAGAATGCACTCTGATGGATAAATTTCAATCTGATGCTAAACCTGTCGTCATGTACACAACCCGCTTCTGTCCGTTTTGTACAGCAGCAAAACGGCTCTTTGAGGAAAAAGAGATATCCTTTGAAACCGTGGATCTCACCGGAGAGGCAAATTTTCGGGAGGAACTCTATAATCTGACCGGAGGTCGGACTGTACCACAGATCCTCATCCACGGAACCCCGGTCGGCGGATACAAAGAGCTCACCAGATTGGCAGAAACCGGTATTCTGGAAAAACTGCTCCCAGAAACCGCTCCGTTATCGGGAAAATGAATAGCCATACCCCGATCTTGCAGTAACAAAATAGGGTGTTTTTCCTGCCAGAATGGCATCTCACACCCCCAGACTCAGATCTCATAGTCGCCGGAAACGATCTCAAACTTACCGGATCGGATCTCAATCCCGCCGGAAAGGATCTCAAAGTCGCCGAATCCAAGCTCAATCCCACCGGAAGCGATCTCAATCCCACCGGAAGCGATCTCAATCCCACCGGAAGCGATCTCAAACCCGCTGGAAGTGATCTCAAAACTGCTGGAAGTGATCTCAAAACTGCTGGAAGCGATCTCAAAACTGCTGGAAGCGATCTCAAACCTGCCGGAAGTGATCTCAAACTTGCTGGAAAGGAACTCAAAGTTGCCGGATTCGATCTCAATCCCGTCGGATCCGATCTCAAAACAGCCGGAAACTATCTCAAACTCACAGGATCGGATCTCAAAATTGCAGAATGTGATCTTACATCAGCCGGATTCCATCTTTTACTGTCAGAATGGCATGGTACGTAAGGAAAATATGATCGGAAATCAGCAGGAGTTCATATCACGGGAGAAAAAAATCAGGGTACATCCGGGGATCGACTCCGTGAGCCGCCTGTTTGAATAACATATTCACAAAATGCGCATGCCCTGGTTACAGTGTGGGAATCTGCGAACTCTTTATTCCAGTTCCAGCTTGACTTCCCGGGTTTGCAGCCGTTTCTCGAGCACTTCAACGAGATTCTCTGCGGGCACGCGAATCTGTTCGAGGGAGTCACGGTCCCGGAGGGTTACTGTACCATCCTCTACCGAATCGTGATCGACGGTGATACAATAGGGCGTTCCGGCCTCGTCCTGCCGCCGGTACCGCTTGCCGATAGATCCGCCGTCATCATAGGAGGTGGCAAAGCGGGTGTGCAGATCTTCGTAGATTCTGCGGGCTAACTCCGGCATCCCCTGTTTATTGAATAAGGGGAATACGGCGACTTTGGTGGGCGCGATCTTCGGAGAGAGCCGCAATACGGTCCGGTTATTTTCCTCGTCCTCCCAGTAGGCATCTGTCAGCAGGGTGAGCACGGTCCGATCGACACCGGCGGATGACTCCACCACAGCGGGGACGACCCGGGTATTGTTGGGCTGATCGAAATAAGACAGGTTCTTCCCGCTGTATTCGATGTGTTGATCCAGATCGAAGGTGCCGCGGTCGGCAATCCCCTCCAGTTCGGACCACCCGAACGGGAACAGATATTCCACGTCGCTGCAGGAAGCGGCATAATGTGCCAGTTCATCTTCGGAGTGCGGTCGGAGGCGCAGTTTCTTCTCGTCGATGCCCAGGCTGACGTACCAGTCGAACCGGGCCTGCACCCACTCTTCAAAATGTTCCTCCACATTCTCCGGATAGACGAAATACTCCAGTTCCATCTGTTCGAACTCCCGGGACCGGAAGATGAAATTGCCGGTGGTCACCTCATTCCGGAAGGCCTTCCCGATCTGTGCGATTCCGAAGGGAAGTTTAATGCGGGTTGTGGAGGTGACGTTATCAAAATTCACGAAGATCCCCTGCGCGGTTTCCGGCCGGAGGTAGACCAGGCTCCCGGAATCTTCCGTGGGACCGAAATGGGTTTTGAACATCAGGTTGAACTGCCGCACCGGCGTCCAGTCCGCGGAACCGCTCACCGGGTCTTGAATCTCTTCATTGATGATGATTTCATAGAGAGCATCCGGATTATTGATGGCCTTCTCTAACTCAGCGGCTACCCGATCCGCATCTTCGGATTTGCCGTTATCCCGCAAATTTTTAATATGCTGCTCTATCAGATGGTCGGCCCGGTACCGGGCTTTGCTCTCCTTATTATCGATGAGCGGATCGTTAAACCCGGAGACATGCCCGGAGGCTTCCCAGACCCTGGAGTGCATAAGAATACTGGCATCCAGACCAACTACATCCTCCCGGGTGGTGACCAGATCCTGCCACCATTGTTCCTTCACATTGCGTTTGAGTTCCACTCCCAGGGGCCCGTAATCCCAGCAGCTGTTTAAACCGCCATAAATTTCGCTGCTCTGATAAATAATCCCCCGCCGCTTGCTTAACGCAACCAACGGCTCCAGCGTCTCGAGTTGTTCAGGCATTTATGCTGCTCCTTCCACTTCTTCATCCTGGGCCATTTCCATGGGAAATTCCGATTTACAGGTCAGGCACCGTAAGAAATCACCCTTCGACTTGGTGTGTTTCTCAACCAGGAACGAGGCGTCACACTCCGGGCACTTCATATCGATGGGTTTGTCCCACACCGCAAACTTGCAGTCGGGATAATTTGCACAGCCGTAAAACACCTTTCCCTTGCGAGACCGGCGTTCGACGATCTCGCCGCCATCTTCCGGACACTTGACACCCACCGGAATCGGTTTGGTGAATTTGCATTCGGGATAATTACCGCAGGCCAGAAATCGTCCGTATCTGCCCGACTTGATCACCATGGGACCGCCGCATTTCTCACAGATTTCGTCTGTCTGTTCGGGCTCGGCCTGCGTCTCCAGGGGTTTGGTATTTTTGCATTCAGGAAAGGCACTACAGGCCAGGAATTTGCCGTTTCGTCCCCATTTAATCACCATCGGGCTGCCGCACTTCTCGCACACCTCTTCCGTCTCTTCCTGCAGGGATTCCTTGATATCTTTGCTGCGATGCTCCACCGCGCTGAGCGATTTCCGAAAAGGACCATAGAAATCCTTCACCACGCTCACCCACGCATCTTTGCCCTCTTCAATTTTATCCAGCTCGTCTTCCATTCTGGCGGTGAATTCGGTATTGAAAATATTGGGAAAATATTTCACCAGCACATCATTCACGGTATAGCCAAGATCCGTGGGCAGCAGGTGGCGTCCGTTCCGTCTGACATAATCCCGATCGTACAGTGTGGTGATGATCTGTGAATACGTACTGGGGCGACCGATTCCCTGCTTGTCCAACTCTTTCACCAGACTGCTCTCGTTATAGTGGGGAGGCGGATTGGTGAAATGCTGCTTGGGTTCCAGCTCCCGAACAGCTACCTGTTCGCCTTCTTCCAGAGATTCGGGTACGGTCTGGTCCTTATCGTATTCGTATCCCCCGGGCATTGCGCTGTAGGCCTTCAGATAGCCGTCAAATTTCAAAATCGATCCGGTGCACCTGAACAGATATTCCTCCCCGGCAGTCACATCAATGGTGGTTCGGTCATACTTCGCCGCCTTCATCTGCGATCCGATCATCCGGTACCAGATCAGTGAGTAGAGCTTAAACAAATCAGCAGGCAGTTGCCCTTTCACCTTCTCCGGAGGCAGATGAAACTGGGTGGGGCGGATGGCCTCATGCGCATCCTGCACCTGGGACTTCTTACTGGTGTATTGCCGCGGTTTGGCAAGCTGATACTTCTTTCCCGCCCATTCCCCGATCACTTTCTGCGCGGATTGCAGGGCTTCGTTCGCTAACCGGGTGGAGTCCGTCCGCATATAGGTGATCAGTCCCAGTGTCTCACCGCCTACATTAACCCCTTCATACAGGCGCTGGGCCAGGGCCATCGTTCGTTTAGGTGAAAATCGCAGTTTATATGCTGCGTCTTGCTGCAACAAACTGGTTGTGTACGGCGGATAGGGATTTTTTGATACCGTCTTCTTTTGTATAGTATCCACGATAAAATCACGATCCTGCAGATCCGCAATGAGGGTGTTCATCTCTTCTTCGGAACCGATGTCCGGGTCTTCGCCATCGATTTTATGTAAATCCGCGACGAACACTTCTGTGGACTCTCCCTGCAGATGCGCATGCAGCGACCAATATTCTTCCGGAACGAAGGCTTCAATTTCGCGCTCCCGTTCGACGATAATGCGCAGCGCCACCGACTGGACACGACCGGCGCTGAGCCCGCGATACAATGTCTTCCAGAGAAACGGACTCACCTGGTAACCCACTAATCTGTCCAGGATACGCCGCGCCTGCTGGGCATCCACCAGGTTCGCATTAATCGACTGCGGATTTTGTAATCCGCTGGTGATTCCGGACTGGGTGATCTCATGGAAAAGCACCCGATAAATTTCCTTGCGATCACCGTTTAATATTTTGGAAATATGCCACGCGATGGCTTCCCCTTCCCGATCCGGATCCGTCCCGAGATATACCACCTCCGAATTGGCAGCAGCATTCTTCAACTCTTTTATGATCTTGCCCTTTCCACGGATTGTGGTATAGGTAGGCGTGAAATTATTTTCGATATCGATCCCTAATTGCTTTTTCGGCAGGTCCCGGATATGTCCCACCGATGACTTCACAGAAAAGTCCTTCCCCAGATACTTTTGCAGTGTTTTGGCTTTTGATGGCGACTCGACAATCAATAAATTTTTCGCCATATCCGCTCGCTCCTTTCCGTGTCATTCAAGCATCGAATATAACCAATCATCGCGGTATTGCAACATGAATTTCTGTACCTCCCAGCCACGAAGGGAACTGGGATACCGTGCAATTAATTACTTGCAATTTCCGGTCACCATGAATAAGCTGTGCCCGATTTTTGGAGTGAAAATATATGGCAATGCGATCCGCAATTTCGAACTTTATCGCCGCGCATAATTCCTTCTTTTTTTATTCGTATCATATGAACAGAGTCTGTACTTATTCTATGTCCCCGTCTTTTCGAATCGGCTACTCTCTCTTATCGGCAGAAGGCGGAATGGTTTCAATTGAAAAAGACATTACCAGCATTTACAAATGATCGCATTCTCCCGGTGCCGGAATGAGATGATTGCATATACATGCCCCGATACACAGATTCGATGTTCATTAAATGATGCTCCGGGTATCGCAGTAAATGGATGAACAGACTCAACCCGTGAGCCAGGCGGGGAACCCCTCCTGGATCAATTACCTTAAAATCCTGGCCGTTATATCCGTATTATATCTGTTCCTGGTGAGTATCGGGTTAATCGGAGCATCCTTTAAGGATCTGGGCTTAGAATTCGCGCAGGCGCTCCTGCAGAGTTCCGCTGGTCCTATCATCGGGTTGTTCATCGGCATCCTGGCCACCAGTGTAATTCAGAGTTCCTCTACCACCACCTCGCTGGTCGTGGGAATGGTGGCCGCCGGAACGTTTGGCAGTGATCCGTATGTTGCCGTGGCCAATACCGTTCCTATCATCATGGGAGCGAATATCGGCACGAGCATCACCAACACAATTGTATCGCTGGGACATGTTGTTCACAAAGCAGAATTCCAGCGAGCGTTCTCCGCGTCGGTTATCCATGATTTTTTTAACATTCTGGCGGTTCTGTTCCTGCTGCCCCTGGAGGAGTTGTTCGGCATTATCAGCAGAAGCGCCAACTGGATGGCCACCCTGTTTATCGGAGCAGAATCGCTGACATTTCGCAGTCCGATTAAGATGATCACCACTCCGGTGGTGGACTGGATGTATTCATTGTGCCAATCCCAACCGGTCATTCATGCCAACTGGCTTGCGCTGCTGCTGGCGCTCATCATCCTGTTCTTCTCGCTGCGCAACCTCACCCGATTGATACGCAGCCTGGTCATTTCGCGTCTGGAAGTATTTTTCGATACGCACATCTTCAAAACGTGGCTCCGGGCGATGGCGTTCGGCGTGTTCATAACCGTCCTGGTTCAGAGCAGCTCCATCACTACCTCGCTGGTGATCCCGCTGGCCGGAGCCGGAATTTTACGCCTGGAACAAATTTTTCCGTACACTCTGGGCTCGAATATCGGGACCACACTGACCGCCTTACTGGCCAGCCTGGTCACCGGAGCGCATGCACCATTAGCAGTTGCCTTTTCGCATTTATTGTTTAATATTTTCGGTATAATCGGGATCTGGTCGATACCACCAATCAGACGTATCCCTATAACGCTGGCAAGAGGACTGGCAGGATTGACAATGAAAAGTAGAATCCTTCCATTGGTGTATATTATCGTGGTCTTCTTTGTGATGCCTATTTCACTGATAATCCTTTTGAGGTGACATGTCCTTGTTCAAAGATATATTACATCTATGGCGCGCAGAAGATCTCCTGGATCAGGCCTGGAAGGAATCCCGGGAGATGCTCTGCCTTTCCCAGGAGATCTTTATCGAGGCGGTCAAACATCTCCGGGAATCCGACAACGATCAGGCGCTGATGGAGCTGAAGAAGCGTGACTGGGAGATCAATACGTTCCAGAAAAATGTGCGCCGGAAAGTGTTAACCCACTATTCCGTGACCAACGACCAATCGGATCTTGCCGACGGATTGATCCTCATTAATATGGTTGTCGATATCGAACGGTTGGGAGATTATACTAAGAATATCGTCGATCTGGCGCTGAACTATCCGGAGAATATCATATCCGAAAATATTTCGGAAGATCTGCATATGATCGAAACCACGGTCCACTCCCGCTTTGCTAAAACCATTGAGGCCATCGTCAACCAGGATATTGAGATTGCCAAATCCCTCAAAGCCAGCTATAAGTACGAGATTTCCAAACTTTCCGATGATATAGTCAATAATATCCTGTCCGGAGACCTCACCTACGGTTCCGAACACACCACCGCAGCGATTGCGCTCTATGTCCGTTACCTGAAGCGTGTCGGGAGCCATCTGAACAATCTCGCCACCGCGTTGGTGAATCCTTTTGATACCATAGGATATGCCCAGTAGGTACCATTGATCATTCAGTATCCTCACTTCTCCGCAGTTGCTCGCTGGTTGTGATCCCTGTTAACTCTTTTGAACTGATTTCGAATTTCCTTATATTCCACGATATTTTCTGAGAGAACTGAGTCAGAGTGAATGCACTGAAAGCGCAGAGGATCCGGGCATGTCGAAAGGCGTTACAAAGCAGAGTGAAGATTTTTCCCGCTGGTATACGGATGTTATTCAAAAGGCCGAATTAGCCGATTACTCTCCGGTGAAAGGCTGCATGGTCATCCGCCCGTACGGGTATGCCATCTGGGAACGGCTTCAGCAGACGCTGGATACCATGTTCAAGGAAACCGGACATGAGAACGCCTACTTTCCGTTGTTCATCCCGCAGAGTTACCTGGAAAAAGAAGCGGAACACGTGGAAGGCTTCGCCCCGGAGACAGCAGTGGTTACGCAGGGCGGAGGGAAGGAACTGGACGAGCCGCTGGTGATCCGGCCGACGTCGGAAACGATCATCTGGGCGATGTACAAGAACTGGATCAGCTCCTACCGCGATCTCCCGCTGCTGATCAATCAATGGGCGAACGTGGTCCGCTGGGAAATGCGGACCCGGTTGTTCCTGCGAACGACCGAATTTCTGTGGCAGGAGGGGCACACGGCCCATGCGACCTTTGACGAAGCCGAAGAGGAAGCCAGGCAGATGCTGGACATTTACCGGCGGACGGCGGAAGATTTTATGGCCATCCCGGTCCTCACCGGTTCAAAAAGCGAGCGCGAGAAATTTGCCGGCGCGGTGCACACCTATACCATTGAAGCCATGATGGGAGATAAAAAGGCGCTCCAGGCCGGGACCTCCCACAATTTGGGACAAAATTTCGCCAAGGCCTTTGATGTGCAGTTCCAGAATGAAGAGAACGAATTGGAATACGTGTACGCCACCAGCTGGGGAGTGAGCACCCGGCTGGTCGGGGCACTCATTATGGCCCATGGCGACGATCAGGGGTTGGTGCTTCCGCCCAAACTGGCTCCCCATCAGGTGGTGATTGTGCCAATCTGGCGGAACGAGGACCAGAAAAGCGATGTGATGAATGCGGTGCAATCGCTGGCCACCGAACTCAAAGAACAGAACATCCGGGTACACGTCGACCAGCGTGAAACGGTCACACCCGGCTTCAAGTTTAACGACTGGGAGATGAAAGGCGTGCCGCTGCGAGCGGAGATTGGTCCGCGTGACGTGGAAAACAACGCCGCTGTGATTATTCAGCGGTTGGGAGGAGAGAAATCCACTGTGACACTCGGATCGGCCGGGCCGGCAGTCAAATCCCTGCTTGATACCGTCCAGGAAACCATGTACGACCGGGCGATGCAATTTCGAACGGAGCACACCCTGCAGACCCGCGATTATGAGGAGCTCCGGAAGTATATTGATGATGACGGCGGCTTCGTCCTGGCCCCCTGGAGCGGAAATGCGGACACCGAAGATCACATTAAAGAGGAGACAAAAGCCACGCTCCGCTGCATCCCCTTCGAAGGGCCGGACATCACAGAGAACGAGCAAGATATCGTTTCAGGCGAACCGGCAAAGTACTGGGCTTACTTCGCCAGAGCATATTAGCATCCGACAACTTTCTTCATTCCTGGCCCGGACTGCCTGATTACCAGGCGGGCAGTTCCGTTGCTTCCCGGTGGTGTACGAATTATGGCTATCATTTCCACACCTGCAATCATCCTCCGGCGCATTGAACACAGTGAAACCAGTTTAATCTGCACCTTTTATACGCGGAACTATGGCAAGCTGACGG
>DATFLS010000174.1:0-4022 GCA_035267465.1 bacterium | reverse complement strand
TTTGCACAGATGCTGCTCAACGGCGCGGAGCTGGACGGAGTCCGGCTGCTCAGCCCCAAAACCGTGGAACTGATGACCACGGACCTGGTGGGGGATCTCCGGGAAGGCGGCGGTTTCGGACTGGGTTTCGGGGTGACCCGGAGTCTGGCGGAGTCCGGAGAGCTGGATACCGTCGGGAAGTATTACTGGGGCAGCTTCTGGTACGGCACCTTCTTTATCGATCCGGTGGAAGACATGATCGGGATTTCCCTCGCGAACAAACATCCCGGCGGTGGAGCCACGCTGAATGAGTTATTCCAGATCCTCGCATATCAGGCGGTGGTGGATTGAGCAGTAGTGGCGATGTTAGAGTCCGGGCTGTCTCAGCGGTCAGGCCACGTGCGCCCACAGTTTCCGGTTCACAATCTGGGAGATGGTGGTTTTGGTGACCTGGTATTCCTCCGCCAGCTCCATATGGGTGGCGCCCTCTTTTTTCCGCTGCCGGATATCGATGATATCCTGTTCGGTCAATTTGGAGTTGGGATTTTTCTCTCCTTTTTGGGACGCCGGGACCAGTTCCCGGTTCTGGTAGGCCTGTTTGGTGCGTTCTGACCGCGTGGTGATATATATATGATTGGGGTTGACACACCCGTTATTCCTGCAGGTATGGGAAACAATCCAGGTTTTGGGGATCCGTCGATTGTAATAGATCCGATAGAGGAGCCGCAGGGCAGACACCATTTCACCCTTCAGACTGAACAGCGGGTACCCGGCATTGTTTTTCGTACCATTCCATGCCCAGCATTTTTCCGAATCATCCGAACCCAAACTGTCCATAAACCGCCGCTGATCTTTCTTGGAAAGTTTCATAAACCGTTACCTCAAAAGCTTCCCTGAGTGTTGTTAGGCACCAACCTGTCGCATTCAAATTAGATAATAATTCTGCTATCATCCACAGCAAATTCCACCGGGTTGCAAACAACATCCATGTGTGAGTTTCTCGTTGAGTGACCATCCACGCCTCCCGCCGCGAGGAAAATTATAGTAGCCGAAAATCGAATTTGTTCCCGGGAAACTTTGCCCGTCATCCGTCATCCGATGAGAATTTGTAACCCCTGAGAGGTGGTCCCCTCCAATGAATCAGGTAAGGAAGTATGAAAAGGAGTCACGAATACGCAGTATCATTCCGCATTTCCGGGAAATGGAGGAAGGCGAGCAGTATTTTTCATCTCTGGAAAGGTGCATGATAAAATCATGAATCTTTTTGACTGGTTAATCATTAAATATTTTCATCCTGTTGCAGACAGGATTGCCGGAGAAATTAGAAGAAGCATGAATTCATTGAATAGATCACCAAAAAGAAATACAGCCATATACTCTGAAAAGCCTGACTATCCGTTAAAATTACACGCTGCAAGAATAACTACCCAGTTAATCGAAAGGAAGAACGTGAACCTATGAAAAAGCGTTACAGAAATATCCTCATTCTTTTTGGCGCAGTCGCCCTGGTTATGGGATTGATTCTGCCCAAGTTCGATATATTCCAAACTGCGGCGGAAGACACTCAGAACGCCAGTCCGCAACAGCAAAAGACGCCGGTGAAAAGTTATGTGGTGAAGCCGGATCTGCTCCATCAGCAGGTGGTGACCTCCGGTACGGTGTTGGCCAACGAACAGGTGGATCTCCGAAGTGAGATGCCCGGCAAGGTCACCGCCATTCATTTCCAGGAGGGCAGCAGAGTGTCGGAGGGTGATCTGTTGTTGAAGATCAATGACTCGGAGCTGCAGGCGCAACTGCTGAAGCTGGAGCAACAAGAATCTCTGGCCGAGGAACGGGAATACCGGCAGCGCCAGTTGTTAGAAAAGCAGGCCATCAGCCAGGAAAGTTACGATCAGACCCTGAACGAACTGAAAACGCTGAATGCGGAGATCGCCCTGGTGAATGCCCGCATTGAAAAAACGGAAATACGGGCTCCGTTCGATGGCATTATCGGTCTCCGGTACGTCAGCATTGGCGATTATATTTCACCGTCCACCCGGATCACATCGCTCCAGAATATCGATCCCATCAAAATCGATTTCTCCATCCCGGAGAAATATACACCGGTTGTCAGCGCAGGTGATCAGATTCAGTTCACCGCCGAGAGTCTTTCGGAATCGTATGAAGGGGAAGTCTATGCTATCGAACCCAACATCGATTCGGAGACCCGAACCCTGCAGCTGCGGGCTATTGCCCCCAACACAGATGCCGCTGTTCTGCCTGGCGCCTACGTGCGGGTGGAGCTGATCCTGGAGGAGATCCCGGACGCGTTAATGATTCCTACCGAAGCGCTCATCCCGGAAATCCAGGGACACAAGGTCTATAAAGTTCACCAGGGACAGGCGGCGCCTCAACCGGTGGAAACGGGCATTCGCACTGCGGATAAAATCCAGGTGCTGTCCGGATTGCAGCCCCGGGATACCGTCGTTACAGCAGGATTATTGCAGCTGAGACCGGGCGCCAGCGTCCAAATCACGGAAATTGTGGAGTAAACGCTATGAGTTTATCTTCTGTCAGTATTCGCCGTCCTGTACTCACCATTGTGATGTCGCTCGTCATTATTCTGTTCGGCGCCATCGGATTGACCTTTCTGGGACTCCGCGAGTACCCCTCGGTGGACCCGCCGATTATTACCGTGTCCACCGGATACACCGGGGCGAATGCCGATGTGATGGAATCGCAGATCACCGAACCGCTGGAGGAAACCCTGAGCGGCATTCCGGGGATTCGGTCGATGACCTCCACCAGCCGGGAAGGGCGCAGCACCATTACCCTGGAGTTCAATGTCGGCGCAGATCTGGAACGGGCAGCCAACGATGTACGGGATAAGGTCTCCGGAGCGGTGTGGCGGTTGCCGGAGGATGCCACCCCGCCTGCAGTGTCGAAAGCCGATGCCGATGCCAGCCCCATCGTCTTTCTGAACGCCAAGAGCGATCAGCGGGATTTACTGTCGCTTTCGAAAGTGGCGGAGAATATCAAGGAGCGGGTGCAGACCATCGACGGAGTCAGCCAGGTCTGGATCTGGGGGGAGAAGCGGTACGCCATGCGGTTGTGGATGGACCCCGACAAACTGGCCGCCTATAATCTCACCCCCCTGGATGTCCGCAATGCCTTACTCCGGGAAAACGTGGAACTCCCCTCCGGCCGGGTGGAAGGCCAGAGCACGGAGCTGATCGTACGAACCGTCGGCCGGCTCACGACCGTGGAAGATTTTAATCAGTTGGTGGTCAAGGAGGTGGGGGACAGAGTAGTTCGGTTCCGGGATATCGGGAACGCGGAGCTGGGACCCGAGAACGAGCGGACCATCCTGAAACGGGACGGCATCCCGATGGTGGGGGTGGTGCTGGTCCCGCTGCCGGGCGCCAATCATATTAATATCACCACTGAATTTTACCAGCGACTGGATTACATCCGGCAGGATGTGCCGGAAGATGTGGCGCTGAGTATCGGATTCGATACCACGGAATACATCCGGACATCCATCATGGAGGTGGTGCAGACCCTGTTCGTGGCCTTTCTGCTGGTGGTGATCGTGATCTTCTTCTTCCTGCGCGACTGGCGCACCACCCTGATTCCGGCTGTCGCCGTGCCTATCTCTCTGATCGGCGCGTTTTTCGTGATGTACATCGCCGACTTTTCCATCAATGTTCTTACGCTTTTGGGCCTGGTGTTAGCCATCGGCCTGGTGGTGGATGATGCGATCGTTATGCTGGAAAATATCTATGCAAAGATTGAGAACGGCATGGAGCCCATGGAAGCCGGCAAGCGGGGCGCCGCCGAGATCTTCTTTGCCATTATTGCCACCACCATCGCCCTGGCAGCGGTGTTTCTCCCGGTGATTTTTCTCCAGGGATTCACCGGGCGGCTGTTCCGGGAGTTCGGTGTGGTGATTGCCGGTTCGGTGTTTATCTCTTCGTTCGTGGCATTGACCATGACGCCGATGCTGTCCTCCCGGCTGCTGAAACAGGGAACCCAGCACAACCGATTCTACCGGCGTACCGAGC
>DATFLS010000173.1:0-2631 GCA_035267465.1 bacterium | reverse complement strand
CTCTTCGAACGTATCTTACTTTCGGAGGCCCTTCTCCCGGAGAATCTGCCGGAGCTCCTGATCCAGCTGGGGGGATGCCGATTGGCCGAGACGCTGGAACACCTGAAACATCGCTCCGCCCCGGCGAACCCGCTTCTGGGCGTAATAAATGTACCAGAGCACTGCAAACAGTACCACTGCTCCGGAAGAGATGACGGGTAGAATACCGAGCTCCGGAATCAGCACCACTGCAGTCAAGATGCCGATAATCTGAAGCCAGGGATATAATACCGACCGGAATCCGGGATCATACGAAGCAATTTTACTCTCGCGCATGACGATAACCGCCAGATTAATGAGGCCGAAAATCATGATCTGAAATGCACTGGCGAGTTTTGCAATCCCTTCGGGACTCAATATAAGTATGAGTACAGCCATAAATCCGGTGGTGAGAATAATTGATCGGGTCGGAGTGTGGAACCTCCCCAGTCTCTTGAAGTACTCGGCGATCAGATTATCCCGGCTCATGGCCAGCGGATAGCGTGATGCGGAGGTTAACCCGGCATTCGCAGAGGCACTGAACGCCAGTAACGCCGCTATAGACATGATGATAACCCCGAACTCTCCCATGAAATTCCCGGCGGCATCCGCAATAGGAGTTAGGGTTTGCGCCAGCGAATCTGCAGGTAATACACTGATAATAACAATCATGCCAAGGAGATAAACAACTATAGTCACTCCCAGGGCTACCAACATCCCCAGGGGTAATATTCTGTCGGGATTATCCACTTCCTCAGCCACGCTCGCCACCTTCGTTAGTCCTGTGAATCCCACGTATACAAACCCGATGGCGCCAAGAAATGAACTCGTTCCTTTCGTGAAAAAGGGTTGAAACTGTGTAGCATCTGCTGCGAAGAGACCTCTGGCTATGAAGAAGGTGAGGAATCCCAGCAGCGAAGCGACTAAAACCCCCTGCAGTCGCCCCACATTTTTCACTCCGGTGATGCTCAACACCCCGAAAGCCACACACAGAGCCAGCGCAACGGGTTTTACAGGGAGCGCCAGAAACAATACCAGATACGCCCCCAGCCCTATCAAATCAAATGCACTTTTAAATGTCAGCGCCAGCCAGGTTCCCAGACCTGCAATGGTACCGATCATTGGTCCCATGCTGCGATCAAGAAAATAGTACGTTCCGCCTGCCCTGGGCATGGCGGTGGCCAGCTCGGCTTTACTCAGCAGAGAGGGAACTATCAACAAACCGGCAACCAAATATGCCAATATCGCAGCGGGACCCACTTTCGAATACACCATACCTGGCAGCAGGAAAATCCCCGAACTCAGCATCGGACCGATACCAAATGCAAAAACCGCCGGAAGTCGGAGATGTTTTTTTAGCCGTTCCTCGACCATAGCCAGTGCTATTCCCTTTTCTCAAAGCCTATTATAATAAATCAGACCTATCATGTTCATCCTGATAGTTTTAATAAGGATCATCATACGCTAATTATTAATCATATATATATTTCATACATTCGAGAAACTTCGTGTCAATTCGTGGTTCCTATTTTTGTTTTGAAGGTAAAAATCCCTCAGGAATACTCAACTGACCGGGAGGGTTCCAGGATCGTATAATCGATACCCACCAGATCGAACAATGCTTTGCTCTGTTCGCTGCTCTGGTAATCATATTCCGCCACCACCCGCGTAATACCCACGTTCACCAACATCTTGGCACAGGTATAACACGGAAGCATGGTCGAGTAAAGCGTGGCGCCGTCGACGGATACCCCGAACTTCGCAGCCTGGCAGATAGCGTTTTGTTCGGCATGCACCGTGCGGACACAATGCTGCCGGAGTTCGATGTTGCCTTCCTCATTTTTTTCGTAACTATCAATGAACTCGTGCCCTACGTCATCACAATGCGGCACATCGGTCGGACTCCCGACATACCCGGTGCTCAGGATATGATGGGCTTTCACCAACAGCGCAGCAGATCGGCCCCGGCTGCAGGTTGCCCGTTCTTGTGTGGAGTGCAAGATCTCCACAAAGTACTCATCCCAGGTTTTTCGCCGCATGCTCACCTCTCACCTCTGTTTTTATCACAGATAAATTTGTATCAATGCCACCGGATCTTTGCCCTGATATCCTGGAAAAGTAGTACCCAATTAATCAGCAGCCCTGCGTTGCAGATGATCTCCATTGTTACACCCTGCTCTCCATTTGAATAACCACTAAAATAATGGGCCTTTCCGGAAATACAAACACTAAATAAGCTGGTGCCCTGTCTTTATTTTGGAAACTGCGGTCCTCCGTTCAATCAGCGTCAATTGGCCTGTAGGGATCCCTTGGGGCGTGCTAATATGTCCGATGGCTCAGGTTGATCCCTCCGGAGTATCTTTTCCCGTTAAATCCCCCGGATCAATCCGCCGTCCACCTGCAGGGCAGTGCCTGTGATATAACTGGCGCGTTCCGAGGCAAGAAATGTGATAGTATCAGCAAGTTCCTGCGGGTCGCCATATCGCCCGACAGGGACTGCCGCGCTCCGTTCCGCTTCGATTTCCTCCGGGGTTTTCCCCGAACTTTCCGCCCAGGATTTTAGCAGGTCAATGCTGCGCTGGGTTCGGAAATTCCCGGGGCAGACCACGTTCA
>DATFLS010000172.1:0-9156 GCA_035267465.1 bacterium | reverse complement strand
CTCATACTGTTCCATCTTTCTGACCGATATATGGACTCCGGACGGCGACCGCTCCTGGACGAAGCCCGGGAGATCTTTCCGGAGACGTATTTTCCGGAGTCGTGGGACGGTCAGTGATTCGGATAGTGGTTCATTAACCGGAAATCATGGTTCCGGGGGTGTCTCTATTATTTATGACTCGGATGAAAATCACTCCGGGCTGATGGAAGATCGCACCGAACTAATGGAAGATGGCTCTGAATTGATGCAAGATGGCTCTGAGCTAATGTAAGATGGCTCTGAGCTAATGTAAGATGGCTCTGAGCTAATGTAAGATGCCTCTGAATTGATGCAAGATGGCTTCGAGCTAATGTAAGATCGCTCTGAGCTAATGTAAGATGCCTCCGAGCTAATGTAAGATGGCTCTGAGCTGATGTAAGATGGCTCTGAGCTGATGTAAGATCACTTTGTAACGTTCTGAGATCGTATTGCAGCGATTTCAGATCGCTTTGTAACGCTTTGAGATCACATTGCAATGATTTGAGATCACTTTGCAAGCATTTCAATTCGTTTTGCATCGAATTGAGATCGTTTTGTAGCGGAGTTCTATCGGATTGATTCAGAGGATGCTTTATTTCGCCCGGGCGACTGTTCCGGCCGGCGAAAAGGGCGGGCATCTCTCTGCTTCCGAGAAAGCGGGACTGAGGAAGAGGTCGTTGTCTCCCGGCCCCAACTCCTTAATCAGTTCACCACCCTGCAGACTGAGTAAAATTAATCGCCATATTGATATTTATTCTGCACGAGGAATTTTCTATTTTAACGAAGGTAATTCTCTGCACAGAAATAAAATGAATGCGAAACGTATAATCGTTTGTAGATTTGAGCACGGGCCATCCGCCGGAGGTATGACATCGGTCTAATTATCTCCATATCACCTTCGGTAGTAGCGAACAAAATCTCGTAAAGAGACCGATAAATCAGAGGTGCTCTTTTCCAGCGATATAAAGACGCAATATTCTCATTTGGCAATCTGAGAAAGGAGAGCGTATTGCAGCCACGCGAACGATTGCTCACCACGTTACAGCACAAAGAACCGGACAGAGTCCCCATTGACTTAGCCGGCACCCACGTGACCGGCATTTCGGTGACCGCCTATAAAAACCTGCGGGCATATCTCGGATTCCCCCCGGATCAGCCGTTTCTCACTGACAAGATCCAGCAAATCTGTCTTCCCTCAGATGACATACTGGACAGGTACGGAGCAGATGTCCGGGGTGTCTGGCCTCGCACCAGTTCCATCGATTTCGAAGACCGGGATGATGGAGAATATTTGTCGCACGTGGATGAATGGGGATTGGGATATCGAATAAAGAAAGCAGGGGGATTATGGTACGATCTCCATCACAGTCCATTGGCAAACGGAGCACTCACCGGGGATCGCATTGAAAATCACACCTGGCCGGACGGGGGAGATCCCTCACGGTTCGAGGGGCTGCGGGAACAGGCGGAGAGTTTCAGGAAGGATGGATATCCGGTAGCCATGCGAAGTCTCTGCGCCGGACTGCTGGAAATGGCGACCCGAATCAGGGGCATGGAAAATTATTTGATGGAGTTGGTCACCGAGAAGGAGCTCGCCGGGCACCTCCTGGATAAGATACTGGAAATCAAGATGGACTACTGGGAAACCGCTCTCGATCACCTGGGAGATGTGCTGGATATTCTGGTGGAGGCAGACGACTTCGGGACACAGGCT
This sequence comes from bacterium, assembly GCA_035267465.1. Lineage (GTDB taxonomy): Bacteria > Fidelibacterota > JAANXI01 > JAANXI01 > JAANXI01 > DATFLS01. The sequence continues at coordinate 7,424 of DATFLS010000172.1, read as the reverse complement.
TCCCAGCTGATTTCACCGCGAATGTTTCGTGATATCGTGAAACCACGTCAGGTGGAGCTTATACAATGTATGCGCGAGAAAGCACCTGATGCATACATTTTCTTTCATTCCTGCGGGAACGTCCGGGATATTCTGCCAGACTTTATTGAAATGGGTATCGATATCCTGAACCCGGTTCACTTCAAAGCCGAGGGGATGGAACCGCAGCAATTAAAAAAAGACTTCGGCAAAGATATCGTATTCTGGGGCGGAGGCATTGATACTCAAGAGACGCTGCCGCAGGGTAAGCCGGGACAGGTCCGGGAGGAAGTGAACAGACAAATAGATATCCTGGGTGACGGCGGCGGCTTTGTGTTTAATACGGTGCATAACATCCAGGCGGACGTGCCGGCCGAAAATATCGAGGCGATGTTTGCGGCAGTCCATGAAGCCGGGCGGTATCAGTGACCCCCTCACCTACCTTGATATAGCACGCAGATGGACACAGATGAAACAGATTTACGCAGAAAAAAAGATACAGGTATGAGTCTGTTCAGAAAACGCAGAGCTCGTAAAGATCGCAAAGGGCGCAGAGAAAAAATAAAAAGATAGATCCTGTGTTTAGAGATTTTTTATTTAAAATTGAAAAAAACATAAAAAACGTAATTCGAGGTCAATTCTTTGTAGCTGTTCCCTGTTTACTAAACACTCTCAGGTATGAAACACAGATAATGAATAGATACAACGGGCTCACAGATATAATCGCTACCCAGGTAATCTGCGGGAGTGTTTTTACATAAAAAAATGACCTGAAATATTTGGAATGAGAGGGATGATGTATGAGAATGCAGGCTAATTTACCGATACCTTCTGATGGAATAACGCGGAGAAAATTCTTAAGCAGAATGCTGGGAATGACGGCGGTCACGTCAATTCTGGCGAAAGCACCTCACAGCGCAGAGGCGACCCAATCGATTCCTGAGCAAAGTTCATCCGATTTTATTCCGGAACGCGCCCCCCTTTCGGGGCCGGGATCAACCTACACTCCGAGGATTGCGGCAGCGTTCGTCCGCAGAAAAGAAGAATACGGCATGTGGTGGCCGGGTGCTGTGTATGACGGGGAGGCGGCGCGCAGAAACTATACCGCGCAGATACAAGAGGCATCCGGCGATCTCGGAATAGAATTGCAGCTCCGCCACGATCCGATCTACAGTCTGGAAGAGGCCGAACAGTGGATTGCGGACGCCGGACGGAACAAAGTCGACGGATTGGTGGTATTGCTACTCGACCGTCAGCAGCACGCCTGGCCCACCGTTCAAATGGCTGCTGAATCACATTTGCCGGTGATTGTTTTTTCACCACTGGGCACCTCATTTACCACCAACACTATACAACTGGCACATGAGCCAGGCTGCTTGATTTATTCCACGGATCATTTCGATCAGGCCGCGCGTGGATTAAAGATGCTGGCTGCCGGTGCCAGGTTGAAGAAGTCCCGGTGTATCGTGCTGCAGGGCGACAAACGGTATGAAGAACTCATGCCGGGGCTCGGGACCACCCTCAGATATATACCGGCAAGAACATATATTGAAGAATATCAGCAGGTTCAGGAAACTGATGAAGTGGTCCGACTTGCTCAGGAGTATATCGACCATGCCCGTCTAACTGAAGGTCCAGACAGAACAGATATAATACATGGTGCGAAGTCGTATGTGGCCGCCAGAACTATTCTGCAGCAGGAGCAAGGCGATGCAATCACCATGGATTGTCTGGGAACGCTGGCTGATGAGAACATCAGTCTGCCCTGCCTGGCCTGGTCTCGAATGAATGACAGCGCTATTCCGGCGGCCTGTGAAGCGGATATCGGGGCCGTTGCCTCCCATATGGTCGTTCAAAATCTGTTCGATCGCCCGGGCTTTCAGCAGGATCCGGTGGCCGATACTCTGCATCAATCAATTATCGGGGCACATTGCTCCAGCCCGCTCTGCCTGAGGGGATTCGGGGAATCCCCCGAGCCATACGATCTCCGGCACCACCACGGAAATCGTGATGCCATACCCCGACCGCTCTGGAAAGAGGGGCAACGGGTAACCAGCCTCGATGTGCTGTTTGATGATGAAACCACATTCCTTATTTCCACCGGATATGTTCTGCGGAATGAGGAAGTTCCTCCCTCCGGTGGATGTATTGTTTCGGTGAACGTGAAATTCGATGGTGACCAGGAAGCGCTTACCTTTCCGGGCTTTCACCAGGTGTTCTTTTATGGCGACTATAAACGCCAGCTGCAGGAATTCGGACAGCTGTTTCGATTAAGAACGGAGAGAGTGTAAGCCTATTTTTTCAGGAATCCGGCGCTTCGCAGTCAAAGGGTATCAACCGGGATGGAGATTCCCTGATTTCGAACGAAATTTGGATTTCGATTGGTCGCCATTGCAGTTATATTAATAGTACCTTTCATTGATGTTTCAGGACATATTGGCATCGGACAGGCCTGCACGATTCGCAGAAATATTCAGCGAATACAGCTGACCGGAGGTGAATGTGTTTGTTCCTCAGAGAAGGATATGGCATGCTGCGTTAATTCTGATATTCCCAGTCACTATTTCTTTCCCGGTGAACATCTCAGCCAAAGAGACCTTGCTGCGGATGAGTGTCCGGGCGGGTGATCACGCCCTGATCGACAGGCCGGTATCTGTTCCGATAAAAGATTACCGGCCGGGCCCGGAGCAGGGAGCCCTCAGACTGGAAGAAATAAGCCGGGGAGAGCGCCGGATCGTACCATGCCAGGTGGAAACAGCCGATCCCCCGAAACTCTGGTGGATTCTGGACGGCATCACCAAACCGGGGACCGAGCGGGTGTTTGAGTTGAGCCGTGCGCCCACAGAAGCCACATCGCTGGTGGAAATTTCCATGGATTCCACCGGATTGGCTCTCGGTTGGGCTGACCGGGAGGCGCTTCGGTATATTTACGGGACGATTCCTCCGCCGGATCCGGCCAGCGATCTGTACCGGCGCAGCGGATTTATCCATCCCGTCAGGACCCCGGGCGGCAAGGTGTTAACCAGAATCCATCCCAGCGATCATATTCATCATATGGGATTTTGGGCGCCGTGGACCAAGACGGAGTTCGAGGGCAGGGCCGTGGACTTCTGGAACCTTGGAGAAGGAGAGGGAACTGTGCGATTTACAGGCTTCAAGCACCTGCAAACCGGTCCCGTATTCGGCGAGTTCGTAGCACAACACCAGTACATCGACTTAACAGCGCCCGGGGAAGCAAAAGTGGCTCTGAATGAAGAATGGCAGGTACGGCTCTGGAAAGTGGGTGGACCCCAGGATGATTTCTGGCTCTGGGAATTTGTGATTACGCAGCGTTGCGCAACGCAGAGTCCGCTGATTATTAAACAATACCGATATGGCGGGTTCGGTTTCCGGGGCACCGCCGACTGGAATGCGGAGAACAGCAATTATCTGACATCGCTGGGGAAAACCCGGGAGGACGGAAACGGCACCCGGACCCGATGGTGTGACGTGTTTGGCGTCACTGACAAGGGAATGGCCGGCATTGTATTCCTGAGTCACCCCGAGAATTATACCCATCCGGAGCCCGTGCGTATCTGGCCCCAGGGGGATGTGTTTTTTGGCTTCTGTCCGGTGGTCAATTCGGATTGGACTCTGAAGCCCGGAATTAGTTATACCCGGCGTTATCGAATCTATGTTCACGATGGGGAGATCTCGCAGTCGCGGGCAGAACTACTGTGGCAAAATTATGCGGCCTCACCTGACATACAAGTTGAACGCATGTCGAAATAGGAGAGCCTATTGCAGATGTACAAATCCAACACAATGCTGACCAGACGACAATTCCTCGGCCGGGCAGCCGTTACCGCAGCCGGTGGCTTGTTTTTGCCATGGATGTTTCCACCAATGGTGCGCGGACAACAGAGAGCATTAAATAAAATCACCATCGGATGCATCGGGGTTGGACGGATGGGAAGAGGCGACCTCCGGGAAATCCTGGAATTCGACGATGTGCAGGTGGTAGCGGTTTGCGATGTGGATTCCTGGCGGCTTGAGAATGCCAAACAATTGGTGGAATCGCATTATGGTGCGCGCAGAAAGAGTGATATCTACCGGGGATGTGATGCTTACAACGATTACAGAGATCTGCTGGCACGGCCGGATATCGATGCGGTACAAATTTGCACCCCGGATCACTGGCACGCCCTGCCGGCCGTTGAAGCTGCCAGAGCAGGAAAAGATATTTTCCTCCAGAAGCCATTGACACTGACCATTCCCGAAGGACGAAAGCTGAGCGATACTGTCAGGCAGTACGGTCGGATCCTGCAGGTGGGCAGTCAGCAGCGATCCGACTCCCGATTTCGGTTCGCCGCCGAGCTGGTCCGAAACGGATATATCGGAGATCTGCACACTGTCGAAGTGGGCTTCGGCAAGGATCCATTCACCGGTCCCGGGGCGCCCGAACCGGTACCGGCGGAGTTGAATTATGAGATGTGGCTGGGACAGGCGCCTTACTACCCGTATATTGAGAAGCGAGTTCATCCCCAGCGAAGTTATAGCCGTCCGGGCTGGTTACGCACCACCGACTACTGCTGCGGCATGATTACCGGCTGGGGTTCCCATCACATCGACAGCGCTCACTGGGGGATGGACACGGAATACACCGGCCCGGTGCGTATACATGGACAAGCTGAATTTTCCGAGAGCGGGGTGTGGGATGTCCACGGAGCGTTCCGGATAGAATATATCTACACAAACGGCGTCACTCTGATCTGTGCCGATAACGAGAAGAATAGACAGGGAGTCCTTTTCAAAGGTACGGAGGGATGGGTGTACGTACGCAGAGGGTATATCGATGCGAACCCGACATCTTTGCTGGACACTACATTGCCACCGGATGCTATCCACCTGTACAGGAGCAATGACCACAAGCAGAATTTCCTGGAGAGTATTCGGTCACGCAGACGCCCGGTGGCTCCGGTGGAGATCGGGCACCGGTCCGGATCAGCCTGTGTTTTAGGCTATATCGCAATGGAGTTAGGCCGTGAACTCCGGTGGGATCCCCGGGCGGAACAGTTTGTCAACGATGACCAGGCCAATCGGATGGTGGAACGCCCGAACCGCAGTCCGTGGCATTTATAAGATCCTCGACAGGATTCATCTCATGGAGAAAAAATCTGCCTGTTCAAGGCGTGAATTTCTGGCAAAGATGAGTAGTCTGCCGGTCCTCATGTTCGGTGGGGTGCATCTTTTGTCCGGCAGTCAGGGGGCTCGTCATATCGCCCAGATTGACGTCTTTCCCATCACCTATCCCATGCGGGGTCGGTTTAAGTTCTTCGAGGGTCCGGACGGCCACATGATGGGGCGGGCGTCTGCTGTTATCAAAGTGAAGGCAGATGATGGCACGGTGGGGTGGGGTGAGAGTGTGCCAATACCGAAGTGGAGCTACGAGACGCTGGAATCGGTGACCACCACTATCCGAAATTATCTGGCGCCGGTGCTCGTCGGACACGAGGTGTTCGATATTGCCGGGGCGCACCGGATTGTGGACCAGAATATTGCTCCCGCGTTCGGGACCGGGCAGCCGATGGCGAAGGCGGGAATTGACATTGCACTGCACGATCTCTTGGGAAAGATGACACACCGAAGTTTGCCAGAGATATGGGGGCGAAAGGCGATTCCATCCCTGCTGCTGAGCTATACCTTAAACCCGGAGTCTCTGGACGATCTGGATGCCCTGATCGAAGACGGCCGGAACCGGGGATACCGGAATTTCAATGTGAAGGTCTCACCGGATCCGGAGTACGATCTGGAGTTGTGTCGCCGGGTGAAAAAGCGGGCGCCCGAGGGTTATCTCTGGGCCGACGCCAACGGGGGGTATGATCTGGACACTGCTCTAAAAGTGGTCCCGGAAATGGCAGAGATTGGAGTGGATATCCTCGAACAGCCGCTCCCGATCACCCGGATAACCGGCTACCAGATGTTGAAACGGGAGTCGCCGTTGCCGATTCTTCTGGATGAAGGCGTGGTCTCACCGGCCAATCTGGTGGAATTCATCCGGCTGGATCTGATGGACGGGGTGGCGATGAAACCTGCCCGGTGCGGTGGGTTGCTGCCCGCCAAACGTCAGATTGAAATCACACAGGATGCGGGACTACTCTTTCTGGGAAGCGGATTAACCGATCCTGATATCTCGTTAGCCGCCACTCTGCAGCTGTATGCGGCATTTCAGTATCAACTGCCCGCGGCACTGAACGGACCGCAGTTCATTCGGGAGAGCATTCTGAGAGACCCACTCATCCCCGAGCAAGGACGGCTGTCGGTTCCCGAAGGACCCGGGCTGGGGATCACCGTGGAGGAAGCGAAAATCCGGCCGCTGCTGGTGGAATTATAAACCGGGGGCCGGAGGATCTTTCTCAACGTCAATGCATGATGGAATAATCGGTACATGCCATGGATCAGGTAGTTGGTTATTTTGAGGTACTCAACATGCATTACACCGGCGCCAATGCAGAGGTGAAAGAGAGCATTGTCACAGCGTTCCTGAAACCCATCAGGTTCGTGACGGCCAAATATGCCGACCTGAAGTGCGAAGTGTTCCCGGATTCATTGGTACTGGGCTGTGATCCCGAGTTTCTGGAGACGTTTCTCCAGATTGTGCGAGGGTTGTATCGGAATTGGTGTGCCAATTATATTCTGGTGCGCGGGGGTATTGCCTACGGCGAAATCGATTCGATGAGTGGTTGCTTTGAAAAGTCGCTGCTTTCTCTCACCAATGGCATGAAGATGGTCCGGTTAAACGGACCGGCACTGGCAGATGCCTATCGGCTGACAGAAGGTGAGGTCCCGGGAATGTTATGCTTCTTTACTCCGCTGCTCAGGGAAGTTATCCGGGGGAATGCGCCGGAACTGATTACTGAAGATATACCCCAGAGTCTGGTGTGGTTTGATTCCGGCAATTCGGCGGGTTATTCCAGTATATTTCGGATGATGCTGGAGCGCACCGAACCGCATCTTCGCAAAGCGGCGCCACACATTGTCGCAACCATCGAATTCATAGAACATCACACACGGAACGAATCGAAGCAATGACACGAGATACGGAGACCGGAGAATTCGGAGGAGAGATCGCTATGCAAAAAACCATTACTCGCAGAGAGATGTTACGGCTGAGCGGCGCGGTTCTCGGGGGATCACTTCTGGGTGGCTTACCGGCAAAATCGGGTGGTTCCCGGAGATCCCATCGGTATAGTGCTGCAGTGATCGGCAGAACCGGGGAAGGGGATTATGGCCACGGACTGGATACCATCTTCAATGATATCGAGAATGTCGATGTGGTGGCGGTTGCTGATATCGATGAAGCCGGGGCCAGAAAAGCAGCGGATCGTTCGGGAGCCGGGGGGACCTATACGGATTATCGGGCCATG
>DATFLS010000171.1:0-6792 GCA_035267465.1 bacterium | reverse complement strand
GCTACGGGTAATTACTCGTTCAAAACGTGACACGGGAGAAAGCGGCGATGAATAATAACGACACGGGTATGACGCTCATAGTGAAAACTATCACCAGGATAAGTGTCTGGATTATCATTCTGTATGGCATCTATATCGTTCTCCACGGACATCTGACCCCGGGAGGTGGATTCGGGGGTGGCGTGATCATCGCCCTGGCCCTGCTTAATGTGCTTCTCGCTTACGGCCGGGATTTCACCGCGGACTGGCTGAATCCCAAATTTCTCCATGGATTGGAAGCGGCGAGCGTGAGTGCGTTTCTCATTATGGGGATTCTCGGAATTCTGGTCGGTGGAGCCTTTCTGGGAAACTTTATCAGCCATGGCCAATTGTTCCATCTGGTGAGTGCCGGGACAATTCCTGTGCTTAACATTGTCATTGGTATCAAGGTAGCCATGGCCCTGTTCTTAGTGATATGGGTACTATCTGCATTAGAACTCAAGGAAGGAGAGGAAGTATGACCATCTATCTTTTGTGTTTTGCTCTTTTTCTGGTAGGATTGTATGGCATACTTACCAAGCGGGATCTGGTCAAGATTATTCTATCTTTGACAATTATGGGATATTCGGCAAATCTGTTTTTTATTCTGTTTGCCTATCGAAGCCAGGCCTTGTACCCCATTCTATCGGAGGGTGCAGAGATGGCACCGATGGTCGATCCGCTTCCTCAGGCGTTAGTATTGACCTCTATTGTCATTGAACTCGGCACCACCGCACTGTTGGTTGCTTTAGCCGTGCGCCTCTATCAGAAGTACAAGACCTTTGACATCACCAAAATAAGGAGGCTGTCCGGATGATCCTTCCATATTTCATCATCATTCCGTTACTGGCGGCTTTTTTAATCACCCTGATTGCCGGGGAGAAAGATCATTGGGGCATTGCCTTTTCTTTGATAACAGGAATAGTTCTCACGGTTCTGGCATTCTATTCCTTTCTTGTGTTTCGGAGCGAGACACTGGTCTATCAAATGGGAGGGTGGAAGTTACCCTATGGTATCGTGCTGGTGCAGGATGCATTAACCGGATATATGCTGGTGATTGTCAATCTCATCGCTCTAACTTCTCTGCTGTTCTCGGTTAACTATATCCGGTATCTGGACCCGGATTGGAAATACTATGCGTTGTTTATGCTGCTATTGGCTGGCATGAATGGAGTGATTTTGACCGGTGACCTGTTCAACTTATTTGTGTTCATGGAAATCGCGCTGCTGGCGGCGTTTGCGCTGGTAGCCTATGGAGGCAGAGCCGAGGAGTATGAAGCCGCATTCAAGTATGCGGTGATGGGAGCGGTGTCGTCCACTATTATTCTGGTCGGTATCACCGTAACCTATAGTTCAACTTCAGCATTAACCATGGCTGCAGTGGCGGATGCACTCTCTCAAGGAGATCCAAAAATTGTGCACTGGATCGGCGGTCTTTTCCTGGTTGGCTTTGGATTGAAAGCGGCCGCGATGCCCTTTCATGCCTGGTTGCCAGACGCCCATTCTTCTGCGCCGGCACCGATTTCATCCATGTTGTCCGGGGTACTCATAAAAGTACTGGGTATCTATGTGATCATGAGGCTTTTCTTTAATGTGTTGGGAGCGCCTGACGTTTTTATCCGGATTTTCCTGGTGCTCAGTGCCATTTCGATACTGGTCGCCGGATTCATCTCTGTGAATCAGTGGGATATGAAACGGCTGCTGGCCTACAGTAGTATCAGTCAGATTGGATATATTCTGCTGGGATTAGGCATTGCCACTCCCTTAGGAATACTGGGCGCTGTGTTTCATTTGTTAAATCATGCCATATTCAAGTCGCTGTTGTTTTTCAATGCAGGGACTGTGGAAATGATGCTGGGAACGCGCGATCTCAAAAAGATGGGGAACCTGACCAGAGCCTTGCCTTTGACCTCTAATACATCACTGATTGCTTCACTGGCAATTTCGGGAATTCCTCCATTCAATGGGTTCTTCAGCAAATTGATTATCATCATTGCGGCGATTCAAGCCGGGTATCCACTCTATGCGATTTTTGCCATCGTCGGCAGTGTATTAACCATGGCCGCTTTAATGAAGGTGCAAAGATATGGTTTTCGAGGGGAGAACGAAGTAGACATTGGGGATAAAAAAGTCAACTGGAAAATGAACACTGCCATGGCCACCCTGGCTGTCCTCTGTTTGGTTGCCAGTGTGTTAATAATTCCCGGTATTAAAGAAGCCGCCTTCGATCCGGTTATTTCAGTGATCACGGAAAAAACTCAGTACATCCAGGCAGTGATGGGGAGGTAACGATGACAATAAAAACCCGCAGCCGAATTACAGTGTTTGTGCTTTCACTCCTGGTGTGGATCGCATTAACCAGTATCAGAGATTTCCAGGAAGTGATAGCAGGATTGATTTTTGCATTTCTGGTGACTCTGATTGCCGGGCATTTCCTGATTACCACCGAGAAACAGAAGCATGTCTTTCACCGGGCGTTTTCGGCAGTGGTGTACTTTTTTAAATTCCTCTGGGAGATGGTGAAGGCGAACATCCATGTGGCCTATCTGGTGGTGCACCCCCGGGTACCGGTGAAGCCCGGGATTGTGAAAGTACGAACAGCACTCACCAAAGACTCCGCGATTACGGTGCTGGCGAACTCCATCACCCTGACCCCCGGCACGTTAACAGTCGATGTCGATCCGGAAGGGCACCATCTGTATGTTCACTGGATTACTATTCTCTCGGAAGATATTGAAACCAACACCCAGGCAGTGGCCGGACGATTTGAAGGGAGACTGAAGGAGGTATTCGAATGAGATTCCTGCGATGGATTATCGGACTGATTATCATAGGGGCGTTCTTCTATTTCAACTTCTTCATCTATGATGGAGAGATACTTATTAAAATAATCAATGTCAGCCTGTTCTGTGCGTTGTTTGTGCTGGTACGGGTGATGTTCGGACCCTCGCCGGCGGACAGGATTGTGGCGGTCGATATCCTTGGAATTCTGATTATCGGAATGCTGGCGCTGCTCGGATTACACTTCGAGCAAGGCTTTTTCATGGACGTGGCACTCATCTGGGCGCTGTTAAGCTTTATAGCTTCGCTGGCATTTGCGAAAGTGCTGGAAGGGAGGCGTCTGGATGAATAGCGCCCTTGAACTCATTGGTATGATTTTCATCTTCATCGGCATCGCATTCGATTTTTTCGGCGTGCTGGGTTTGGTCCGGCTGCCGGATATCTACAACCGGCTGCAGGCGGCCACAAAATGCGTGACCTTTGGATCCGCCGGTATCCTGTTCGGCGTGTTCCTTATCCAGGGATTCACCAGTTTCGGTTTTAAAGCCCTGCTGGGCATTGCATTTATCTTTCTCACCGCCCCGGTAGCCGCTCATGTGATCTCCCGGGCGGCGCATCGCAGTGGCATCCCCCTGGCAAAGGAAACCGCCGTCGACCAATACCAGGAAGATCACGAGCTGAAGGAGGAGTAGCATGTATCTGCCGAAATTACGCGAAGTCAGGGAAGCGCTGACCTCATTTTTCACCCCGGCATACACCAGCAAGTTTCCAAAGATTCCCTATGCGCCACCGGAAGAGTTCAGAGGGTTCCCGGAATACCACGAGGAACACTGCGTGGGCTGCGGTACGTGTGCCCAGGTGTGTCCCACCAGCGCCATTGAAGTGATTGATGACACTGCGTTGGGTACCCGCCGGCTGCAGGTGGATTACGGATCCTGCATTCACTGCGGTCAGTGTAACGAGCATTGTATTACCGGTCAGGGCATCACTCCGACAGCGAAATACTCCCTCCCGGTGACGGATAAGCGCGCCCCGGAGATCTTCGAGACGGTCGAGAAGGAACTGGCGATTTGCGATTACTGCGGCGACGTGATCGCCTGCTGGGATCATCTGGACTGGATTAAGGAACGGCTTGGCGCCAAAGCCTACGCCCATCCGAATCTTCTGTTGAGCGCCCAGCGGCATCAGACCGAATTAGCCACGTCCCGGCCCAAAGACAGAGTTCGCCGGGAGGATTACGGCAAGCTCCTCTGTCCCAAATGCCGCAGGCGGGTGGTGATGGAGGATGAGTTTTAAAAAGAAAGGAAAGAGTTAAGAGAAAAGAGTAAAAGACAAGATAAAGAGCAGAAGGCAAAAGAAAGAGGGAGACCGGAGAACGCGCCAAAGTCCCACAAGGGATCCCGTTGGGAGCGTTCCTTCGGGGAAACCGGAGACCGGATAAAAGCAGTTGGCAATAGGTAGTGGGCAGTGAGAAATTGGCAATAAGCAGTAAGCGGAAGATACAGGGATGGAGTGTTCACACTAAGGGCTTGATAGTCAGATGAATTGACTTCATTGCCGAATGTGGTTGTATTGAAATGTGATATATACATAATAAGGCTTGCTTCTCACCTCTCACTTCTGCTCCAAGGGATCCCCTCTGGGGCCTTTTCACTATCAAGGACTAAGTATCGCCTATTAACAATTAACAGGTGACCATTGACAATCGACGATGTCCTCACCAAAATCCATCAATAATATCCGGGAGTTGTATGAAGGCCTCGGGGAGTGCGAAATCAGTAGTCTGGTGTTTGTCGGATTAGGGAATCGGGATCGGGGAGACGATGCGGCTGGATTAGTACTGCTGGATTCCTTGCGAGAGGTACCCTGTTTCTCTGAGGCTCATTTCATCTCCGCCGGACGGACACCGGAAAATCATTTACAGCAGATACTGGATGTTCAGCCGGAGATGGTCGTTTTTCTCGATGCCGCTCGATGGGGCGGGCAGCCGGGAGAACCTGCCTGGTTGGACCCGGATGGGATTGATCTTGCAGGAATGAGCACCCATGCCTATTCCATCCGGATGATCGGGCAGTACCTGTGTGCTCACGGGCAGATGGAGGTGAAGTACCTGGGGATTCAGCCCGTTTCCACCGGATTGGGGGCGGGGATTTCAGAGAGTACTTCCAACCGAATCCGGGAGCTGCTGTACACTCCGGAAAAATAAACGGCCAACATTGGTCTTCCGAGTGGTTGTTTACCGCTAATCGGCAGGGCCCACCTCACCAATTTTCTGATGGTTTGATATCGAGAATAGTAAAAGTGAGCGGGCAGGTGAGATCCAGTCGTGAATCAAGTCGGAGTCCTTCAGAGAGTGCTGTGGATACTAACTGTCCTACGAACGCACTCGCCCTGGATTTTCTGCATACGAAATAGATGGCGGATTTGACGGGGTGCCGGATACTATTGTAGTTAAAAGTGGGAGACCTGAGGTTTCAATTTCTTAGGAATAAGAAAATTTGATTCGCCAGCCGGAAGTGCCCTCCCTGGGAAGGGTGAGGTTATCTATGGGTTCTGCGTTCCCCTCCGTCATCCCTGTGGATGTTGAGAATACAAGCTACAAGTCACATCCAGTGCTGATAATTTTTACAATATGGCGGTGAGCTTGTATAGTTTTTGCAACATCACTATGTATTCTTCATTTTGAATATATGGTGAGAATAGTTTTTTACAGAAAAGGTGAGTTGTTATCGAAAGGGGGATATATGAGTATGTTTCGAAAGAGCACAGCCCATGTGTTTGGCTGGTTCATGCAGCGTATCAGTGCTCTCTTCCTTGTAATCGGGATGCTGGTCCATTTCTGGGTACTCCATTATTTTATTGAAAAGCCGATCACTTTCGAGAAAGTAGTGGCACGGCTCACTTCGCCGGGATGGATTCTCTTCGACAGTCTGCTCTTGCTTGCGGTCATCTATCATGGGCTGAACGGCATCTGGAACATCCTGGTTGATTACAATCCCTCCGGGGTCTTGCGAAAAACGTACGGCTGGATCCTCTTCCTGATCGGCTTGGCCACCTTTATTTGGGGTATGGCAACGTTAATCCCATTTACAGCACCGGTGTAAGGAGGAATCTATGAAAAAGATCCACTCATTGACCGAACTTAAATTGAATTTCAACTGGGGAATGATTGCGTTCGTCCTACATCGCATCACCGGTATCGCACTCACGGTTTATCTCTTTCTGCACATCTACACGTTAAGTGCGGTTCAAGAGGGGGCGGCGGCTTTTAATCATTCTCTGGACAAGTGGGATAATTTCGTCGGACATATTTTTGAATACCTGTTACTACTGGCGGTGGCATTTCATCTATTTAACGGTCTTCGGGTCACTTTTGTGGATTTTCTGCGTTTTACCAGACAGCAGAAGCGATTACTGGCCTGGGCGATCGCGCTGACCGTGGTTGTGGCAGTAATCAGTCTGACCATCTTTATCCCGGAACTCACCATTTAGGACTGGCACGGAGACAGAATTATGCGATATCATCAAGTTGTAGTGGTCGGCGGCGGACTGGCCGGTCTGCGGGCAGCCCTGGAACTCAACAAGCAAAATGTAAAAGTAGCGGTGGTTTCCAAGGTGCATCCCCTGCGATCGCATTCTGTGGAAGCGCAGGGTGGGATTAATGCTCCGCTGGGGAACCATCCCAGAGGAAGTCACGATAGCCCTGAATTGCATGCGTTTGACACAGTGAAAGGAAGCGATTACCTGGCCGATCAGCAGGCCGCACTGCGGTTAACCCAGGATGCCGCCATGCGGGTACGAGAGATGGAGCACTGGGGTGTGCCGTTCAGCCGGACCACCGAAGGCAAAATCGCCCAGCGGCCGTTCGGCGGCGCCGGCTTTCCCCGGACCTGTTTCGCCGCGGATAAGACCGGTCACGTGCTGCTCCATACCTTATATGAACAATGCCTCCGGTACGAAGATGCCTCGGAACGCGGGGAAATGGTGATTTAC
>DATFLS010000170.1:0-4389 GCA_035267465.1 bacterium | reverse complement strand
CCGTCAGGATTCCGCTCGGACTTCGGTGCCGATATCTCGACGGTCTGGCCTTCAAACTGCATGGGGTACATCTGCTCGATGGTCTCATCCCGCAGACTGGCCGGCAGAATCCGGGGTTCGTAATCGCGGAGCTCCTTAATGTACCAATGGGTATTCAGCAAGCTCAGGTTCACTACCTTCACGTCTTTCCGAACCCCGACCACTTCCTGTAAATACCAGAGCGGGAAGGTGTCGTTGTCGCCGTTGGTAAAAACAATGCCGTCCGGTTTCACGGTTTGCAGGATATTGTACGAATAATCCCAGGCCACGTAATTGCCGGATCGGTCGTGGGTATGGTAGTTTTTCGCCAGCATCTGCACCGGCACCGCCAACAATAGGAGCCCGATGAGGCCGGCCGAGACGCCGGTGAGCAGTCGTTTGTGTTTGCCCAGGACTTCTTCCACCAGTTCCAGCAGCCCGCTGGCGCCCAGCCCGATCCACAGGGAGAACGCCATGAACGAGCCCACGTAACTGTAATCCCGCTCCCGGGGCTGGGGATCCGGCTGGTTCAGATAGGCGATCACTGCCAGACCGGTCATCAGGAACAGTGTCAGGATTATCAATCCCCGCTTGCCGTCGCGCTGGAATTGGTGGATCATCCCGAACAGGCCCAGCAGAAATGGCAGCATATAGAATTGCAGCGGATCGATCCGATTCCCTTCTCTGCCGATAAATTGCCAGTGGAAGTAACGCAGATACATATATTTAATTTGATATTCCCAGACGAATTCAAACACCGAATCCGTTTCCGGGGCGATATGTGCGCCTGGATCTTGTTGCGACTGCTGCCACACACTTGTCCGATCCAGGATAGAATGTCTGCCGTACTGTTCGCGTTCCAGGTAGGACACGAACCGGGCCGGAGTGGACGGGTCGTTCTCGTTGATGGCCGGGTCCTGGTTCGCCCGGATGTACAGCATGGTGTAACTCGAGTAGCCCACCAGGATCAGCACCACCGCCATCAGGCTCACCGCCAGCAGCTGCCGCCGGGCCCGGATGCTCCCCCAGGCCGCGCCGACCACCACCAGCACCAGCACGCCCACCAGGTACATCCCCACGTTGCCTCCCAGATACTGCACCGCCAGCACCTTCGGCACCCCCTTGATAATCCCCAGGTAGATCACCAGGAACGCCCCCAGGGTGATCCCCGCCGTCGCCACAAACGTCCCCCACCGGAACGGGTACTTCCGGTAGTAGATCACCAGCGCGATCACCGGCAGCGCCAGCAGATTCAGCAGGTGCACCCCGATGGCCAGGCCCAGCACGTACGCGATCCCCAGCAGGTACCGCTCCTGGCCCGGCGCGTCGGCCTCCTCCGCCCACCGGAAGATCAGCCACACCACCAGCGCCGTCGCAAACGTGCTGATGGCGTACACCTCCGCTTCCACCGCGTTGAACCAGTGGCTGTCCGTCGCCGCGAACGCCAGCGCCCCGATCACCCCGCCGGCATAGGCCACCAGCCGGGCCTGCCGGGTCTCCAGCCCGCCCCGCCAGATCCGCACCAACTGCACGATGATCAGAAACGCCAGCAGATTGGCCCCGGCCGCCGCCAGCGGCGACAGCAGGTTCACCCGCAAGGCCGGATCCGCCGCCGTGGGCAGCAGGCTGAACATCCGCCCCATCAGAATGAACAACGGACTCCCCGGCGGATGGGGCACCCCCAGGGTGTACGCCGTGGCAATGAATTCCCCGCAGTCCCAGAACGAGACCGTCGGCGCCACCGTGAGTAAATAGAGCCCCAGCGAACATACGAAAATCCCCGCCCCTAAGATGTACCTGAGCCGCTTCTCCTGCATAGTGTCCTGCATTTCTTTCTGATTAGGTAGAACCTTGCTTTCTCACCCGGAATAGCAAAAATCTTTGCCCATGGATTATGAGATGTTGGTGTTATGTGTCTGATAGTGTGGAATTATACAAGGAGTTAGCTGCACCTCCAAATAATTTTTTCCACTCCGCCTCATATCCGGCGCCGTTTTCGAATGCACGCACGATATCCGTTCCAATTCCGAATGTATTCGATCTCGCAATCGATGTTCTCTTATGGAGTCCAGAGATTTGAGGAGTCCTTTCCGGACTCATCATCGTCCCTGTCTTTGCCGCCAAGGGCCTCGTCCGGAGAGACTATGTTGCTCTTCTTCCCTGTGGACCCCTCCCCGGCTGTCTCTTCCTGCTTTTCTCCGGATTCTGACTGCTCCGCTGCTTCTTTCGTCTCCTTCTTTTTCTCTTCCATATAGTTCATCTTCAATTCTTTGATTGCCCGATCCAGCAGGGTGGACTCTTGATCGGTGAGATTCCCCTGGGTTTTCTCCTTCAGCATATCCAGGAGATCGATGGAGAATTGCGCCTGTTCCATATCTTTCTCCACCTTGTTGGTCACCGGATTTGCCATCTTGCCCATCTGCATGAATGCGCTGGAATAAAATGTGGAAACCAGATAGGTAAAGAGTTCGCCCTGTTCCGGATATTCCGGTTGCTGTTCAGCCATAAGACATCCTCCTTTCTCAGCTAATATAGCCTAATTCCCATTGTTCACGATATTGGTGCTGGAAATGATTTTTTAATTTTTCGTGGGCGGCATCTGTGAGATCGGGATCCTGCTTGACCAGCTCGAAGGCGCCCTTCCGGGCCAGCTGCAACAGATCTCTGTCTTCCAGAAAATTCGCAATTTTCAGATCCGGGAACCCGCTCTGTTTTGTTCCGAAGAAATCGCCTGGCCCGCGCAACTTCAGATCTTCATCGGCTATCCGAAAACCATCGTTGGTTTCTACCATTATGGAGAGCCGTTGTTCCGCATCCGAACTGTCGGTGTTCCCCTGGGCCCGATTCACCAGAACGCAATAACTCTTCTCCGTTCCCCGTCCCACTCGTCCCCGCAGTTGATGCAACTGAGTCAGGCCGAAGCGTTCCGCATTTTCTATGAGCATCACGGTCGCATTCGGCACATCGATGCCTACTTCGATCACCGTCGTGCTGACCAGTATCCGGATCTCATTGTGTTCGAACCGGCGCATCCGCTCTTCCTTTTCTTCCTGTGACATCCGGCCGTGGAGGAGTTCAACGGTGAATTCTTCAAATTCCTTCTGCAGGGATTCATACCCGTTGGTTGCCGCCTGCAGGTCCGAACTCTCCGACTCCTCGATGAGCGGGTACACCACATAACACTGCTGTCCGGCCTTCAACAGATCCCGGATAAATTGATACACTTTTTTCAGCTTCCGGGGTGTGACCTGTCTGGTGTGGATTTGCTGCCGATCCGCCGGCAGTTCATCGATAACACTCACATCCAGATCACCGTATAAGGTCATGGCCATGGTGCGCGGAATCGGCGTCGCTGTCATCACCAGGGTGTCGATATTCGCCCCCTTCCGAATTAACTCTCCGCGCTGTAATACCCCGAACCGGTGTTGTTCGTCAATAACAGCCAATCCCAGGGAATGATACTCAACCGCTTCCTGGATCAGGGCATGGGTGCCCACCACAAATGGAATATCCCCGTGCTTCAATCCGTTCAGAATACTCTTCCGATCCGAGTTTCTCAGCGATCCGGTGAGGAGCGCTACCGGCACCTTCAATCGCTGGAAATATGATCGGACAGTTCGATAGTGCTGCTCTGCCAGAATTTCCGTCGGCGCCATGAACGCCACCTGATATCCGTTCCCGATGGCAATAGACGCCGCCAGCATGGCCACCACGGTTTTCCCGGATCCCACATCGCCCTGGAGCAACCGCTGCATCACGTTTTCGGATTTCATATCGGCCCGAATTTCCCGCATGGCCTGTTTCTGAGCGTCAGTCAACTCGAAGGGAATCAGCCGATATAACGCTTCGCAGAGCGGACCGATCTGTGCATATTGAATCCCGGTGGGAACGGACTTCGCATGATATTTCCGCAGGGCCAGCATCAACTGGATGAAGAAGAGTTCTTCGAACTTCAACCGTCGCCTCGCCCGGTTGAGTGCGGACTCCTCCTCCGGAGCATGGATATTGCGAAGCGCATCCTGAACCGAATGCAGACGATACCGTTCAAGCAGGACCAGCGGCAGATATTCCCCGATAAGATCGTCAATCGCCGGAATCAGTTGATGATAGATCTTGCGGAATCGCCTGCTGTCTAACCCGCATCCTTTTAATTGGGCATTCCCGGGATACAACGGGATAATCTTTCCGGTGTTGAGGGGATCTTCTTCGTCCTTCCCCAGCTTATCATAGTCAGGATGGCTCATGGAGAGGCCGTTGTAAAAGGCAACTTTACCGCTGACCGCGATCGGCTCGCCGACTTTGAATCTTCCCTGCATCCATTTGGTTCCCCGAAACCAGCGGCATTTCAGGATGCCGGTTTTATCCTGCACC
>DATFLS010000169.1:0-6315 GCA_035267465.1 bacterium | reverse complement strand
GGCGTCGGTCCGGGTGCGGGTGAACGGGGAGACGGCGACATTGAACAGCGCTAACTATCATCTGCCAATTCTGGTCGGAGGTGTTCAGATTGACTGCCCGATTACAAGCCACTACCTCGCAAACAGCCGGTCCAATGCCTGGGGTATTCGCAAAGATGCCCGGCTGAGAGTCTGGCCGTACGATAGTCCGCTTATCCGGCCGGAGACCTTCTCGTATCCGGCGAATCAGCGCTGGTTCGCTTCGGCAACCCAGATGGCCAACGAACCGGTCTATGTCGATGGCGGCGAAGTACCGGCGGACAAATCAATCTATTATCACAGCGGACTTGATATCGGCGGCACGGAAGCGCTTGTGGAGGTTGTTGCAGCCACTGACGGCATGGTGGTCTCCCGGGGAGATCAGCGGGTTCCGGGAGAGCACCCTCCGGTCGAGCCCAGGTACGATGTGATTTACCTGCTGGATGGCCGGGGGTGGTACTACCGGTACAGCCATCTGGATTCCATCGATCCCTCGGTGAAGCCGGGAGAGCGCGTATCGCAGGGACAGCAAATTGGCGTGTTGGGCAAGGAAGGCGCCAGCGGCGGATGGTCGCACCTTCACTTTGAAATCAAGAGTATGCAGCCGTCCGGTGAATGGGGGACCCAGGAGGGCTATGCCTTTCTCTGGGAGTCGTATCTCCGGGAATATCAACCGGAGAATATCGCGGTTGCCCGGCCTCATCGGCTTGCCGCTGTCGGTGAAAATGTCCTCCTGGACGGCTCGAAATCCTGGAGTTCTACCGGGAATATCGCATACTCCGAGTGGATGCTCAGCGATGGAAGCACTGCGGCGGGACCTGCTGTCACCAGACAATATGACCAGGTCGGTATGTACAGCGAAATCCTGAAGATCGCCGATGCGCAAGGACGGGAGGCCTACGATATCATGATTGTCAATGTCCTGGACACGGAAGAGCCCAATCGGTTGCCACCGACCATCCACGTGGCACACGCCCCGACCTTCGGCATTCAGCCGGGCGATCCGGTCACGTTTAAGGCTCGAATTTTCCGCACCACAGCCGGTGAAGAAGTCTGGGATTTCGGAGACGGTACGCCGGCGGCGCGGACACACTCCAAACCGGAACCGGCGCATGCCCCCGATGGATACGCCACCAGCACCCACCGATTCAGCAAGCCCGGACATCATCTCGTACGTGTGACGAGAGAAAATGCAGATGGGCTAACCGCTCATGGAATTGTGCACGTGCCAGTGGGGGTAGAATAACATCCACCAGGTACGTTTTCGTTCACTGCGCTGAACCGGGGAGGGCCGGAGGGGGAAAAGAGATACCCCTCCGGTGCCCCGGTCATCTGGGCCGTTTCAGGACGCCTCTCTGGTATTAATCTTTGCAGAGATGCGTTCACCCGGCCGGCGTAATTCGCCGCTTTCCACTTCGTAGATATACCCGTGCACTTCGACATCATCCGGAATCAAGGGATGAGAACGCAGATACTCGATCTGCTGCCGGGCCGCTTCGTCGATATCATCGGTCATGTAGACCCAGTCTTCGATGGAAGCGCCACCCAGGTTCAGCTCCGGCAGTGCCGGATTCAGGTCAACGTCCTCCAGGCTCCCGCCTGCCTGCTGCTTCAGGCCTTCCACTACCGCCGAATCCGGTGCGGACATCATCCCGCAATCGGTGTGGTTGACCACAATGATTTCTTTAGTATCGAAGAAATTGGTGCTCAGAGCGGCGCTGCGTATGACGTCGTCGGTCACCTTCCCTCCCGCATTCCGGAAGATGTGGGCATCTCCCAGATCAATATCCAGCGCTTCCTCGATGGGAATCCGCTCGTCCATGCAGGCCACCACCATCAGCTGCCGGTTGTTAGGGATACCCTTCCGGCGCCGGCGCGCCCAATCATCCCGCTGGTTCACTTCCTCTTCTATGGTATGATAATGTTGTCCGTTCTCAGACATGTCTATCCTCCTGTGTTTGGTTGTTATGTATCTAACCTGGTGTCATTCCTGATGTATTCAATGGTATACTCCGGAAGAACTTCCGGAACGTGACCGGTTCAGGAACTATGTACTTGGTGTGTCCTATTGAAATACGGTGATATGTGTCCGGCTACATCGCCGGACAACAGGTGGTAGTACAGCAAGTAAACTCCGGCAAATGCAACCTGAAAGCTGAGACGCTGAAGTCGCTGTGGAAGTGGTGAAATAGACGGTATGTAAGTTTTAACACCCCATAACTCGAATATTATAGGCGATGAAAGGAATAAAGTCAAGTAATTGTAATTGAGATGCAGTTGCAATGACAGACTGTATTCACATGCCCCTGATCCCAGGGATAAAGGCAGCTTCACCGCGAAAATAATTATTTTCGATGCGCTCCGTGTTTAATAGCCCCTCGAAGTCGCCGCATGTCAACGATTCGGGGTTTCGAAAATAATTCCCGGAGCAACTAAATAAACTCGCTGCGAAGTCGATATTACAGTGTGAGCGAAGAAATCGAAACAACAGAAGAAGTGCCGGAGGTGCTACATAAACAGAACGAACCGAAACGCAAGAGCTGCCGGGAAAGCCTGTAATTTGCAATGCCACATTTACAATATTCAGAGCCTTCCACTGGTATAACCCGAATGGGAATTGACTTTGCCAATTTGACCAGTTTCATCAGATACCCGAATAGGCACCGGCTTTTGGTTCTTGCACATCAAAATCTGGGAGGGAATAAGCGTGAATCGCAAAGTATTTCTATTCATAGCGCTGCTGCTGGGGTTAACAGTACAAAGTTTTGCTCAGGGGACATCCGGGGAATTGCCGGGGATTGTATTACGCACGCCAATCGGTGCCAGGGCAGCTGGAATGGGGGAAGCATTCGTTTCGGTGGCGGATGATGCCACGGCGTTGTTCTATAATCCAGGCGGGCTGCATCAACTCAAAGGAGTTTCTTTTTCGGGCAGTTACAGTTCAATACCCACATCCGGGAATCCCTTTTACGGCGGGCTCACCATCTCCGGGAAGAAATTCGGAACATTGGGGGTAATGTATAAAGCCATTGATATCGCCGGCCTGGACGGCGGGATTGTGCCCTTTTCAGCGAATTATCATGATGGAGAGACTGTCCTTTCTGTCTCCTATGGGCAGCGGTTTCTCTACTTTTTCGGGGTAGGCGGGAGTGTCAAGTATGTCAACAATCCGGCCGTGAAATTTTCTCCTTCCCTGTTGGGCTATGACATCGGTGCCCACTTCCGGTTAGGGCACGATGGATTTCCGATAAACCTGGGAGCCGGGGCGGTGGTGCGAGATTTCGCAACCCGGGTGGTTGTGGATGCCTCTGAGGTTGAGAATCCAATCACCGAAGATGTGCCGTCCACAATTAATGTCGGCGTGCACGCCAAACTGGATATCCAGGTGGTGTCGGTTCTCGTCGCGGCCTCGCATCAACAGACGGGACATGGCGTCTACCAGGACTACGAACTGCGAGAGGATATCACCCAATATAACCTGGGAACGGAAATCTGGTTGGGTGAAGGGCTCGCGCTTCGTGCCGGACAGGCCGGGGAGGACTACCACTTCGGCGCCTCACTCCAATTACCGGCATTACGACTGGATTACGCGCACATTCCCGACCGGGTGGGGGAGAATGGTCTCCATAAGTTCGGATTCATCTTTAACTTTTAGGACGTTAATAGAAACCACGAATATACAAGAATTTACACGAATAGAGAAAGAATGGTTAAGAGGAAAGAGGAATGAGAAAAGAGTATTGAGCAGCAAATAAATGACTTACTACGTCGAAAAACCCGATTGAGCCACAGATTTACACGGATCACCACAGATAAAAGAAAGACCACAAAGTAGCGTCGAAGTGCTGGCAAGTGCTCACAAGTGCTCACAAGAAAAGGCTCGCAGACAGGGAGAATTGAAGAGTAGTTTGGTGCAATATTATAAGTGCGTTGTCGCTCATTGACTTTCATCCAGAGTCCCGGAGCCGGGAGGTTGTGATTTTGAATATTGAAATTTTGAGTTATTAAGTATTGAGTGTTGGTGTTTTATGTTCTTGAATTCTCCTGCTTTCTTGACCTCTTACCTTCTTGCCCTTTTGTTCTCTTGAATTCGTGTCTTCTGGAATTTTTACCCTCTTGTTTTCTGGGATTGAGCGCTGGGTTTTTAGAATATTGAGTATTGGATTATTGAATCCTCGATTTCTTGGCGACAGCCTGCCATTCCCTGATTGATTCTGTTGCGTCGATTCTGTATTCTAAGTACCAATAAAGATGTACAGAGGATTCTACTTTCTCTGAAAGCAATCCCTGAATAATCAAAAATAATTTTCGAATATTAAATAAAATGGATGAAGAAAATGCCCCAGCATATACTTGAACTGCCACTCGTGACAAATTCGTTGTCATGAATCCGGGACTTGCGTATCTGGATGCCGCCCGGCAGATGCTGAACAGGATTCGGGACACCCAGATGGAAGCCATTGAGCAGGCCGCGGAGATCTGCACCGAATCGATTGCCGGCGACGCCCTGGTCCATCTGTTCGGCACCGGCCATTCCCGCATCCCGGTGGAAGAAATCTTCCCGAGACACGGCAGCTTCCCGGGATTTCATCCCATCGTGGAACTGTCCCTGACCTACCACAATCAGGTGGTGGGCGCGAACGGCCAGCGCCAGGCCATGTTCCTGGAGCATGCCGAGGGACTCGGAAAGAAGATCCTGCGCAATTTCACCCTCTCTCCGCCAGACAGTTTTCTGATCTTCTCAAACAGCGGTGTTAACGAGGTGGTGGTCGAAGTCGCCCTGGAAGCACGGTCCATGCAGCTCCCGGTGATAGCAGTGGTTTCGATGGAGCACTGCCGCAACGCCGAACCGAACCACAGTTCCGGGAAGCGCCTGCCGGAGGTGGCGGATATCGCCATCGATAATTGTGCGCCAGGCGGCGATGCGCTGGTTGAAATCAGCGGGCTTGAGGATCCGGTGGGCCCCGGATCGACCATCGGAGCGGTTGCCGTGGCCAATGCGCTGAAATCCCTTGTTGCAGAGAAGTTAACACACCATGGCAAACCGCCTATGGTCCTGACCAGCAGTTACTTTCTGGGGGATGAGGGAGCCGAAGAACGGTTCGACCAATGCTATGACAACTACCGCAGGCGTATGCGGCGGGCATGGGGCTGCCGGAACCCGGACTCACACCAGGACGGCTGATCATAATGCCAGAGCAGATACTCCGGAATAAGGTCGCGATAGTGACCGGAGCAGCGTCGGGCATCGGCCGGGCCACCGCCGGGTTATTTGCCAGAGAGGGCGCCCAGGTGAGCCTGGTGGACATTGATCCGGCCGGAGGTAAAGAAACGGAACGGCAAATACTCGACTCCGGTGGAGAAGTACGTTTTCTCAGGACGGATGTTACCAAATCGGGTGAAGTCGAAGCCGCGGTTCACCAGACCGTCAAACAATTCGGCGGGTTGGATATCCTGGTGAACGTAGTGGGTGTGAGCGGCCGGCAGTGGGGTGACGGTCCTGTGGACGAGTGCACCGAACAGGCCTGGGACCAGGTCATGACCGTCAACCTGAAAAGCATGTTCCTCTGCTGCAAATATGCTGTCCAATCTATGCTAAAAGCAGGAGGCGGCTCGATAGTCAATATGTCTTCGGTACTCGGACTGGTGGGCGGCGATGCCGATTTCGCCACCCATGCCTATGCCGCGTCCAAGGGCGGAATTATCAGCCTCACCCGCTCCATCGCCACCTACTATGCCGATCAGCACATCCGGGCCAACGCCATATGCCCCGGCTTGATCGCCACCTCCATGAGTGAGCGGGTCCAGGCCAGCGAGCGGATACGATCACGGCTGCCCGAACTCCAGCCCCTGACCGGCGATTTCGGTCAGCCGGAGGATGTCGCAAACGCCGCCCTCTACCTAACATCGGATATGGCACGGTTCGTCACCGGGGCGATCCTCCCGGTGGACGGCGGCTGGACGGCGAAGTGATCGTTGCGGCGAGGGATATACTTTCAACCTGGGAACATAGATTAATGCAAAGGAAGATTGAAGTATGAAGTGAGAAGGCAGAAGGCAAAAGTATGCGTCTTCAAAGTTCATAAGCATATCACGATAATCCGGGATCATTATGATTGCCTTTGCCCAGAGAAGAAAAGACTTTGCAAATCAACTGCTGAAATGAGAATAGGAAAATCGCAAATGGTGCCATCAGCAACAATCCGTATGTAATGGGAAGTAAGATTCGGTGAAATGCTTTTCACTTTTGCCTTCTGCCTTCTCACTTGTTTGTTGAAATTCAAAAACCTACACGTG
>DATFLS010000168.1:0-23288 GCA_035267465.1 bacterium | reverse complement strand
ATCTGTGAGGTAGGCGGACAAATCAAACCGTCCTTCAATGGGAGTAAGATCAGCAAGAAACGATTCAGGCACAGAGCTTCCGGACGTCACCCTGTGCTGTTCCGGATTCATCAGTGCCGTCCAAACAATAGTCTCGTATTGATAATCTCCGGTAATCAGCTCCCGCGCAACTGATTTCAACCGATTGAGGTACGAGGTCTCTTCGTATTGACTGGACGCGCTGATGGTATTATCCACGAGCAGTACCGCCGATTCATGCGCCAGATTCTCTGCCGAAGAGGGCGTATATCGCGGTCCTGCAAAAGCGAAGACCAGCAGTAACAAGAACAACGTCCGGAGAATCAGCAGCAGAATTTGCTTAATCCGGAGCTTCCTGATTTGTTCCCGCTGCATGGACTGCAGAAACCGGAGGGAGCTGAATTCGACTTCCCGGGTTTTGCGTTTACCGAACAAATGGATTAGGATGGGCAGCGCCGCCGCCAACGCGCCCCATAAAATCCAGGGTGTGGTGAATTGAATCATCTATGGTATGTTGTATGTCCTGGCCAATTGTTTCCAGCGAAATCTCTCTACGACACGTGATTATACAACTCAGTGAACGCCGAATAGTTCACTAAATCCCCAATAACAGCACGAGGGTCAGTCCGCTGGCCAGCGGGATACAGATGTTATCGTCAAATACAGTGAACAGCACCTCCACCAGTCCGGCGGCCAGCGCAGCCAGTATAGCAGCATACAGGGGAATCCCCGGCACCAGCCACCCCACTACGGACGCGGAAACAACAAATGCCAGTGTTCCTTCCCATGTTTTTCGTTTGTGAATCGTATGCCGTCCATAGGTGATCCCCACGATGGCTGCTGCAGAATCGCCAATGGATAAGGTGAGAAGACTGGCGATGGCAACCGGTTTGGGAAAGAGTGCGACCATTAAGAATTCGGCGGCCATTACAGTGGAACCACCGGTCAGGGTGGTGTGCTCTTGCTCACGCAACACCGATCCGAAGATGGCGTGAAACAGCCGGCGAATCCAGTCGACTTTATGCCGGCCGTAATCTATCGCAATGGTCCCGATGGCCAGGACACCGATAATCGGCAGGAAGAGTTCCTTATCCAGAAACCAGTAGGAAACAGGAAATACTGCGGATCCCAGATGTATCGCTTTCCTGCCGAGCTCCCGCTTGAGCGTCATGCCAGAATACGCAACTGATCGCTGAGAGCCCGATATGCTTCCCCGGGATTGGATTCGCCGAAAATTGAGGACCCGACGACAAACAAATCGGCACCGGCTTGATTTGCTCTGCCGATTGTGTTGAGATCTATTCCGCCGTCCACTTCCAGTCGGATACCCGACGATCCGATGAGATTTCGGGTTTGCCGGATTTTTGCGAGCATGGATTCTATAAACGACTGTCCTCCGAACCCGGGATTGACCGTCATAATCAAAATCTGCTCGATGTCGGACAAGACCATGGAAATCGTTTCCACCGGGGTTCCCGGGTTGAGCACCACGCCCGGTCTCGCGCCATGATCCCTGATCAGATGCAAATCCCGGTGAAGATGCGGACAGGTTTCCTGTTGAATTAAAATAGTATCCGCCCCGGCGTGTGCGAAGTCCGGAATGTACCGGCCGGGATTCTCTATCATCAAATGCACCTCAAGATGGGCGTCGGTCAGCCGGTTAACCGCTTCAACAATCATCGGTCCGAAAGTGATATTTGGCACAAAATGCCCGTCCATGACATCAAGATGTATTCGATCGGCCCCTTCATTCTCCACAGATTGAATTTCCTCTCCCAGCCGGGCGAAATCTGCCGAGAGAACCGAGGGAACGACTAATTTTTGCATATCACTGTTGCCTCTGTTGTTCGTTGAGAATGTCGTTCAGCGACATCACGCTCACTGTGAGATCGATAGAGACGGGATTTTGCAGGGTCGTCCCGGATTCGACCGATTGCTGCAGTACCGTGTACGGGATGAGATCCGTATCCTGGACATAGGTGATGTCACCGATATTTAACCGTGATTCCGCCAGCTTCGATTTCGCTTCTTCCAGACTGAGATCCACCAGGTCGGGGACGTTGAATCTGTTGGGATCCCGGCCCCGGCTCACTCTCAAATCCACCGAAGAACCCCGCCGAATCAGTCCACTCGCTCCCACGGACTGCCAGGTGACCACATCTTCCGGAAAGGTATTTGAGTAAACCCACCGGATGGAATCCAGCTGTAATCCGACCTGCGATAATTCCAGTTTCGCACCCCGGATGGACTGCCCTACTAATTCCGGCATTTCGATGAAGCTCTCTTCCCTGGCCACCGTGAGATACACCCGTCGGCCTGACTTCACCGTCGACCGGGGATCAGGCTGCTGGTCGATCACAGTCCCCGGTTCAAACTCGGGGTTGTATTTAAAATCACCCTCGACTGGCACAAATCCCCTGTCTTGCAGCAATTCGCTGGCTTCATCAAAATCCATCTGTCGGACATCCGGAAGGCTGATCATCTGGCCGTGCTTCACGTACATCGGCATAACGACCTGGTCCATCAGCAGGAAGACTACCAATCCGACCAGAAACAATGCCAAAAAATACTGGATTACCACAATGAGTTTTTTTTTCATATCCCTGTAGAACGTCTTATCTTAGTTGCAGTGAGATCGCAGTAAATCACAATCAGATGCATTCCGTTACACAGCGATCCCGTTGAATTATATTTTTAATTCATATTGATTTATAATGTTCAACGCTTTTCTCCTGATCAGTCCCTCTTTTTCTAATGTAAGACAGTTCCCGCCTGAAGATCATATCCGTTCAGAAAATCTGCGGCTGACATCCGGCGCTTGCCCTGGGGTTGCACCTCCATAATCAAATAACCACCCGTCCCGGTTGCCACATGGATAGACCCCTCATCAGCGCTTACTACCTCTCCGGGATCGACCGTTTCGGAGGGCGGATCATCACTCACCCGTCCCTCATAGATAATTAATTGCGTATCATCCCAGTAGGTAAAGGCGCCCGGATAGGGAGAAAGGGCGCGGATCTGGTTATGGACGTCCCGGGCGGAGTTCTTCCAGCGAATGCGTCGATCCTGTTTGGTAATTTTCGGGGCCTTGCCGGCTGCCGCTTCCTGCTGGGGAACCGGCTGAAGCGAATTATTCTCAATGCCGTGAATAGTTTCAAGCACTACCTTCGCCCCCAGTTCTGCCAGTCGATCATGGACGGAACCGGCATTTTCGTCGGGTCCCACTTCAATCGCCTCCTGCTTAAGTATCGCGCCGGTGTCCACCGATTGCTCCAGGAAGAAGGTACTCACTCCAGTACGGGTAGCTCCGTTCATCAGTGCGCGCTGGATGGGAGCCGCTCCCCGATATTCCGGCAACAGCGACGCGTGCAGGTTGATCGCCCCATGCCGCGGAATCGAATAGCAACTTTCCGGTAGAATCCGGAAAGCCACAACAACCATCAAATCCAGTTGCAATTCGTGAAGTTGGGATAAAAACTCCGGAGCGCCCAGGTCGTCAGGTTGATACACCGGCAACTGAAGCCGTTGCGCCGCCCGCTTTACGGCGGAGGGACGCAGTTTCTGTCCGCGTCCACGCGGTTTATCGGGGACAGTCACCACGCCAACCACAGTCTGTTCACTCTCATGAAGCAATTCAAGGGAGGGAACGGCAAAATCAGGAGTGCCCATGAATAACACACGCATGACAGATGAATCCGGGATTACTCTTCCTCAGCCGGAAAGCCTTCTCGGGCAATGGTATTAAGCTTGCGCTGAAGGAATCGCCGCTTCACCGGACTGATATGGTCGACAAAGAATTTCCCATTCAGATGATCGGTCTCATGCTGAATAACCCGTGCCAACAATCCGGTGGCTTCTCGTTCGATAACTCGATTGTCCGTGGTTAAATATTTCACCACAATCCGCTCCGCTCGCTTGACTTCCTCCCGAACACCGGGAATACTCAAACATCCTTCTTCCAGAGATTCTCCTCCTTCGGCTTCCACTATCTCCGGATTCATCAGAACAAAAGGTTCTACATCCTCCTCCACCTGGGAAATATCAATGGTAGCCACCGCCTTATCAATGCCTACCTGATTCGCTGCCAGACCAATACCATCCGCTTCATACATGGTCTCGAACATCGCCTGGACTAACTGCTCCAGCGATTCGTCGTATCGCTCCACCCGCTGTATTCGTTTCCGCAGGATATCCTGCCCGTAATGTGTCAGACTCAATGCCATACTAGGTCACTTGAACGTACTCAGGACTATTCCTTCCCCTGTACGCTGGCGATACTGCTCTTGGACATGGTGAGTTTCATATCCTTACTCACCCGGACAATTACCTGGTTCTCCTTCTCTTTGATTGCTTCAATGGTCCCATAGATGCCGCCGGACGTCACCACATCATCCCCCTTTTTCAGCGCATCCAGCATTTTTTGCTTCTCTTTCTGCCGTTTCGATTGTGGCCGGATTAACAGAAAGTACATGATGGCAAAAATAATGATAATAGGTAACAACGTGGCTAAAATATTCGGCTCCTGCCCCTCGGCCGGTTGGGCCAGTGCGTAAAGTTCTGCTAACACCAATGTCTTCTTCTTCCTTCCTAATGTAGTTTTGCATTCACGAAATATTACATTTTACGCCGTCTGCCGGTGATTGTCAAGTATAGATAGGGAGAGACCGCTGCCGTACAGTTCAGGGAGACAGGCGTACCCCACCCATCCGGTAGAGTATTCCCTGGAATTCGAACTGAGCCGGAAAAGGTTAGTAACTGGCTTTATATTGATGTAGAGTACCAGATATACTATACTTAACAGAGTTGGAACACGCACGAAGCGGATATGGTCTTGTCACATTATCAGACGGAACCTTTAGTACAGGCGAGAGACACAGCGATACGCCATACGACCAGTTCCCCGGATCTTGGCCTCTCCCAGGTTGAAGTGGCCGTGAAAGACGCAGGCGCGGAATTTCCCGGGCAGGAACTGATTGGGTGGAAGGAGATTGAAACAATTCAGAAATCCGGGAACAGTTGTTACTATATTGAAGGAGGGACTGCTTACAAGATCCAGCGATTTTCGGAAGAAACCAATCGATACTACAGTTTAATGCCCACCCAGACCGCTCCGACTCTTCTCATCTCCGGCACCCTCATGCATCGGATAAAAGGCATAGATCCCTGGCAGGATACCAGGGAAAAGATCGCGGCGGGCGGCCGGCTGTCCGGTCGGGTGCTGGATACAGCGACCGGCTTGGGTTACACGGCTATACAGGCAGCACGGAAGGCAAAACAGGTGACAACCATCGAACTGGATCCCATGGTGCTCGAGATCGCCGAACTGAATCCCTGGTCACAGGAATTGTTCACCCGGACCAATATCACACGTATTCTCGGGAATTCCAGTGAAGAAATTTTGCAGTTCAATGATCGCTCGTTCTCTGCCATAATTCATGATCCTCCGGTATTCACTATGGCCGGGGATTTATATGGCCGGGCATTCTATGAGGAATTATATCGGGTATTGCAACCGGGCGGCCGTCTTTTTCACTATATAGGGGATCCGGAAAGTCCATCCGGCGGCACAACCACCGGGGGCGTAATTCAGCGACTCACAGCAGCCCGATTCAACGATATCAAACGCCGGCCGCGGGCCTTTGGCGTGACTGCCAGAAAACCGGACCGCACAGCATGAACAGACGGTATGCTCACCACCTGGTTATGCGTAACGCAGGGAATCAGGCGGAACGGAAACTCACAATACAACACTCGGGAGAAGACACGGGATGGATACCTTCATAGCACAGTTATCAGACACATCAATCGTCATATTGGGAGTGGTTGCGAGTCTCGCAGCCGGCAGCGCCACCGGCATCGGTTCGCTTCCGGTATTCTTTACCCAGAAGATCTCTGTGCGTGCTCAGGATTCCATGCTGGGGTTCGGTGCCGGAGTCATGTTAGCGGCCACCTCTTTCTCGCTCATTATTCCGGGCATTGAAGCCGCTAATCAAAATACGGGCAGTTCCGTGCTCTCTGCTCTTATTATTGTTATAGGGATATTGCTGGGGGGCGTCTTTCTGTTTCTCGGGGACCGCTACCTTCCGCACGAACATTTTATCAAAGGAAGAGAGGGAGCGGATATCGCGAAACTTCGCCGCATCTGGTTGTTTATCATTGCTATCACGCTGCACAACTTTCCCGAGGGAATGGCGGTAGGCGTCGGGTTTGGCACCGGGGATATTCATAACGGTGTTGTGCTTGCAATTGGCATCGGTCTCCAGAACCTGCCGGAAGGTCTGGTGGTTGCCCTGGCCCTGGTGTCGCACCACTATACCAGGCTCGCTGCATGCGGAATCGCATTACTCACCGGACTGGTGGAACCGATTGGTGGAGCACTGGGGGCCGGGGTGGTTCACATATTCCTTCCGTTGCTTCCCTGGGGCCTCGCCTTCGCTGCCGGTGCCATGCTCTATGTGATCAGCAATGAAATTATCCCCGAATCCCATAGGAAGGGCTACGAACTCGAAGCCACCTTCGGGGTCCTGATCGGGTTCGTCCTGATGATGTTTCTGGATGTCACGCTGGGCTAAATCTATGAAATCTCTTGCGATAGATGACATTCAAAACATCTATGAGTACAACCGGCAGCGGACAAAAATCCGAGAGAAGATGGTGGCCTTAAAACGCAAACGAACCCTCTCCCTGGGACCTTCACTGCTCGTGACTTTTGAAAATCGTGAGACGATACGATATTATATCCAGGAAGCCGTCCGGGCAGAGCGCGCCCTGAAAGATGCCGCTGTCCATCAGCTCATTGACTTGTATACACCACTGCTGCCCGGTCCTGATGAACTGTGCGGCGTGATTCAGCTGAACATCACGAAAAAAGAAGCCATCCAACCGGTGTTACACCAGTTTCAGCAGCTCACACGACCACAAACCATCTGGTTCGGGATTAACGAATCTGAGCAAGTCTACGGAACATTCGAGATGGAGGGTAATATTCGACAGCCAGCCTACACTGGCCGGTTTCAGTTCAGTAAGCCTACCAGAGATATGTTCTGTGATCCGAATACGGCCGTTTCTCTGGTGATCCGGCACGATTCCTACCATGCCTCTTCCCCGGTACAGAACGACCTGCGGACGGAACTCATTCAGGATTTGCAAACAAATTAATCCGGGCACCGATATCGGCACACTACGAACCGCACCAGATCTCAGAGATAGACCCGAAACCTCGGCCGGTATTGCAGGAGCACTTTTGCTATGATATCCTGCTCTGTCACCGGGCCGAAATGTCTGCTATCTGTTGACATCGACAGATTATCGCCCTCAACATAATACCGATCTTCGTGTTGGCGGACGATCCGTTTTATCGTCTCCCGGCCTGTCACCGGATGCCGGCATACCACAACATCTGCCAGGCGCAATCGGAAAATGGTACTGGCTAAAACACGAGCGCCCTCTCTCAAAGAGGGCGTCATGCTCCAGCCAGTGATTTTATAGCGCCTGATGCACATTAATACTCGTAAGTAGCCGTACTGCCTTCCACCTGTTCAAAGATATCAGCAATCTCTTTGACGGCATTTTTCAAATTCGTCGCCGACTCGACAGTCCCTTCCCGTTTCACTTTCGAGCACAGTTTGGTGGCTTTCCAAACCTTATCATGCAAATCCGGTACCTGGTCCAGATGTTCGGGCTTGAAATAATCCGTCCAGAGAATCAAAAGCTGCTCCTTGCAAATATGGGCATATTCTTCCTTGACTATGACATATCTGGAAAGCGTATTATGATAGGCCACTTTCTCTTCTTTCGAGGCGTTCGCCCCGGGATGTTCCAGGTCATGCATTTTTGTGGCCATCTTGAAAACGGTCTCTGCAGCGTGCTTAATGGTATTATTCTCATACACTCCGCAGGGAATATCACAGTGCGCTTCCGCAGTGCGCGTCTTAAATAATTTATTCATGATGAGGCTCCTTTAGATCTATATTTTGATACGTATGATTTCTTCACATCTTCTACCAGGAAATTAACCCTCACGCATGAAATAATAAAGAGTAATTCTCTGACGTTGAATCAATTAGTTCGATTTTCCTCCAGTACCAGTTGCGGAGGATCTCAACCGGGATAGTTTCTCCCTGTCCAGTGTAATCCGCATGGTCGTCCCTTCCGAGGGAGAGGTAGTCACGAGCTCAAGCTTTCCCTGGTGATATTCTTCCACAATGCGTTTGGTGAGAGATAATCCGAGTCCCCAGCCACGTTTCTTTGTAGAGTATCCCGGCTTAAAGATATTATTCTTATCCGTCAGACCTGTGATACCTCTTCCGGTGTCAATCACGTCGATTGTTATGGTTCGGGCATTGCTCGTAGCCACCTCTATCCGGATGGTGCCGTTCGGCTTCTCGATGGCATCGATTCCGTTCTTAATCAAATTCTCCAATGCCCATTCCAGCAGTTCCTTATTCATTGGCAACTCAACGGCGGTAGTTCCCTGCACCTCTATTTGTACTGATTTATTCGTATGCGGCAGCCGTTTGCGAATATATCCCACCGCATCATCAATGACTTCTCCCAGTTCTCCATCCACCAATTCCTCCCGAGAGCTGATCTGTGAAAAACGGGCGGTAATTTGTTCAAGCCGCCGGATATCATTCCGCATCTGATCCAGGATGTGGTGCGTACCTTCCGGAAGCCCCTTGTCCCGGAGCAGCGCAATCCATCCCAGCAGAGAAGAGATCGGTGTCCCCAGTTGATGGGCTGTTTCCCGGGCCATGCCTACCCAGATAAGCCGCTGTTCACTTTTCCGGATCGTCTGGTACCCCATATAGCCAATCAAAATAAACAGCGCCACGACTACAATTTCGATATAAGGCAGTGAGCGCAACTCCCGGATAATCCGGGAATCTCCATAATGGATATAGCCAAGAACTATCTCTTCGAAATGCATGGGAATCGGCTCGTTGGCTTCATCCATCTTGTGCATACGCTGGGTGATCTCTGACAGACTTTCCGGTCCGGTGGCATCCACGGGGATACCGATATTTTTCCAGGCCGTGGGATGTGCATCCCGCTGGCTGCTGATAATCACCGGAAAGTTAATCCGCTGAATAACCTTTTCGAAGAAAAACCGGGAATCGGTCGTTTGAAAATCGGTCGCCGTTTCTGCATAGACATCCGCGTAGAAATTCAGGTATTCCCGGATATCATCGCGCAGCCGGCTCACCAGGGATTGCGTATAAATCAAGGCGCCCAATATGATCGCGATGGCAAATAAAAACAAGAACGCCTTCACACGTCCGGCGGATTGGTAGGGATTCATGGAGTCAGTATCCTTCCGATCTTGCGATTATCTCTGTTATAATAATCCACTTTTTTTATAATCACTCATGCGAAAATTTCGGTTATTCTCACCTCATTATCAGCACCATGCATGGCGACGATGGTCTAAAAATCGCTATTATCCACAGCTGCGATTCGCTAAACTTTACTATGGTTTCAAAGCAATTACAACATGAAAGACTGGTTCGCGGTATAGCGAAGGGCGCGGGGGTGGTTTTCGCGGCAACAATAATTGCCCGGATCTTCGGCTATTTCATTCGGGCTCTGATAGCAAGAGGATACGGACCGGAGGGGTATGGCATGATAAGCACCTCACTGGCAGTGATGGTGATGGCCTCCCGGATAGCATTAATGGGGCTTACGAATTCCGTTTCCCGGCAGATCCCTTTCTATATTGGAAAAGGCAAACATGCGAACGTGAGGAGTTTAATCTTCTCCGCCTATTTCATCAGCACACTCATAGCCAGCGTATTAGCATTTCTACTGTATCGCTACAGCGATCTAATTGCTGTCAGTGTTTTTAAAAATGAACAATTGATACCTTTTTTTCGTTATTTCAGTTTTACTCTTGTTGTCTATATTTTCATAGAATTATCTGCCAGTGTGTTTAAGGCATACAAGAAAATGGTTTACTACGTACTGGTCAAGGATTTATTGCGTTTCGCGGCGATCTTCCTGGCCGTGCTGGCGGTCACGGTACTGAACGGTCCTGTTAGATATCTCGGACTAGCATACTTGGGCGCCCATCTTGCTATAGGATTACTCGGTACCAGCGGTCTCTTCACTCTCACTCCAATCAGCACCTATAAATCCAGCGGCCTGTTTAAAGAATTCTCGACCCTATTTTCCTTCTCCTGGCCGTTGATGATGGCCAGTATCGCTTATATGCTGTTGTATAAGGTGGATATTCTGATGATCGGGTACTTCCTGAATCAGTCCGAAGTGGGAATTTACAATGCAGCAGTCCCTATTGCTCAGTTGCTCACGATTATTATCAGCTCCTTTACTCCTTTTCTCCTGCCCTCCATGACTGAATATTATGCCGGGAGTGATATCACTAATCTTGATAAGACCTTTTCAATCTCCACAAAATGGATTTTCTTGCTGACCATCCCTCTGTTTTCTCTGATTTTCTTTTTCCCTGAATTTTTTCTTGTGGTCATCTTCGGGAAACAATTTGTTGAAGCTGCCCCTGTTCTTCGCATTATTTCCCTGGGATTCTTATTAGCTTCATCGGTTGGGCCTACCGGTAATCTTTTAATTGTTCTGGGACGCACCCGTCTCATGCTCCTGAATAATACCGCTATTTTTCTATTGAACATAATATTGAATTACCTACTCATCCCATTGTACGGTATTATTGGAAGCGCAATTGCTTCAGCTGTCTCGTTGATTACATTGAATGCTCTCACCTTAATTGAGATATACCGGATAGTAGAGATCCAGCCCTTCACCCGGTACTTCATAAAAATTTGCATGTTATCAATCGGACTTGCTGCGATTATGCGTATGGTTTTTACTCCTCAGTCTTTCCTTATCGGCGCAGCCTACTTTATGTTCTATGGAGGTGTATTTATGCTCGGCTTAAAATACACAGGCTGTTTCGATGAGAATGATCAAATTGTCTTCGTTGAAATTGAAAAGCGAATGATGAATGTGAAAGACTGGTTCGACGGATTTATCCATTAGATATCGTATTTTCAAGTATTAGGATGTATACTATCTATTTCCATTTTGTCTCTTGATAGTGATTTTGAAGTTCTAAAACATTAACTCATAAACTTTGAACCAACACTATATCGAATAGGAAGAATAACAATGACTGTATTTTACCTAAAAATGCTGTGATTCACTCCTGATTCCCTGCAATGTTCGTGATCAATCCGGTTAAGTATGTTAATGCGGACTGCATCCTCTAGAACACGAAGCCAGACATTTCCACCCATACGTGAAGTTATTTTCCTAGTGAAAAAACAGTAGTTCTGCTACATCCTTTTTTCAGCCGGGATATGCAGATATCATGTCTGCTACCCATTTCTGGAGAGGACCGCTGTACTATTCGGATTGGAGAAAGTGATTTTCTGTCTTATCGAAGTGCACACATTTTATTTTCACCAGAGCATTTAAATATATCGTAGGGATTCGGGTGGGGAGATATTTTACATCAGTTTTAAAAAATGTTTTAAGGGTTCTGATAATCTGCGATGCATTGTTACAGTGCTCGATACGAGAAATCAACTCGAAATTTAGTTCCGGATATTTCCGGGTGAAATGTGGCTTAGAGAACAGTTTTCTTCCCATATTCCATAATCCACCTTCGGTCGGAAAAACAATTACCATCTCTCCTGAGGGATACGTGCATCGGTAACATTCGTAAACCACTTCTTTCAAATACCACATATGCTCAAAAGCATTTGATGAGTATATATATTCAATTGTTCCAGTTTTAAAGGGCAAGCTCGAGGCATCACCATAAATTGCGGTAACTTCGGGATATCTTCTTTTAAGTATTTCTAACCTGTCTAAATTTTTATCGATACCGATATAGAACTCCCGGTTTTCAATATTTCGCAGTTGACTGCCATCTCCACACCCGATATCTAAGAGTAATTTACCTTTCCCCAATTTCCCATTGAAATACTTAATTGAGTTATACCCCATATTGGCAAGTATGCCGGCGATACTTTTATTTTCAGTATAATATCTAATTCGTTCGTTGATTATTGAGTCCCATTTTTTGAACATTTTATGTTTATAAACTATATCCAAGGATCTTTCATCTTTAGTATCAAGGAGAAAGATGCCAGAACTTGTTTTATCATACCTGATTCCGCTCGCTGAAACCAGGTTTCTATTTAGAGGTGTTTTATCATCTGGCGAAATCAAGATATCGTAGATTTTTTCATTTGCATACATACCGTTATTCCTGACAGAATAAATCCTTAATAGTGGATCTCATTTCTTATATATTTCACAAGGTTCGCCATTGCTCCCTCAACTTATTGATTTTAATAACCACCAATGAGGAGGTCTCTTATTGTAGGGTTTAATGGGCAAGAATCCCCTATCATATTTCTTCCAGGAAAACCTCGAGAGCACTATGAACCCGGATCTCTCCCATTTCGCGTCTAACTCCTCGTTTTCCGTTTGATATACTATGATGTACTCTGCGTTCCATTCTTTGACATTTTGTTGGACTTCTTCCACACTCCGCCCCCAGAAATCCGGGGCACCTTCGTAGTTCAATTCAAAGATACCCCACCAGTCCGGCATGAAATGGATGTTGTTCACTGTTGCTACATAATGGACAGTTTCCAGCAGCCTGCGATAACCATCCAATACGCTTTCATATCTGTTCCCGGGATCATCAAAGGCCATGAGTACCCTAGATTTCGCTGGGACGGGTGCTAAGAATTCAAAAAGGTCCGTCAGAATTGGTCGTACGTCAAACGGCTTCAATACCGGCAGCAGCAGAAAATGCGTCCCCTCAAGCGGTTTATTAAAGGGAAAAAGCGGTGTAATAAATAGCCAGAAGGAAACGAGCAGTGTTACGCTCTGGACGTCACTTGTGATCATAGTGAACGTTCCGGCACTAAACAACAGCATCAATGGGGACTGCTCGTCGGCGAATCTTTTAAAATTTGCGTTTACCAACCAGATAATAAATGAAGTAAAAAATATTACTGGGATCCGGTTGGTAGCCAGGAAATAGATACACATAAACTGTGCATAGAGCAGGAGTTTATAGGCCTGTTCGATATCAAATGTGACCATCTCGGTACGTACATACTTGGCCTTCTTTGGAGCAACTCCGATAGCTCGGGCAACCCCGGACAAAGCCTGCCTCATTCTCCCATGTAATAGAAGCGGCCAAAAATGTGTAAAGAGCTTTATCCCTGCAGGTACCATTGACAGCACAGGGAACAACGATCCCTGGTAAAATGAATACACCAGTGAGAGACAGGTGAGGAGAAACACCACGGTCATGGAACCGAAGCTTGCTGCCAATGCAGCCAGGGCCACTAATATCCAGTGCTGTGTATACCAGCCATAGAATATCAGAGGCACAAAAATCCAGCCGGCTATATTATAGTTCTGTTTTCCAAAGGCATTGACATACAGTGAATTGCTAATTAGTACTAAGAACATGATGAGGGAAAGCCAGTTCATCTTGATTCCCGGTACACCGAGCCACATAAAATGCGTCATCCACCATCCCGATATCCCGGCAAGCAACAGGACTGCTCCGGCATTCCAATAGAGATATAATGAGGGAAGAGAGTAGTGGAATGTCCGAGAAAGGTCATATTCACCCAAACCAAGGTATGGGCTTTTTCCGGTCCTGCCATAACGATACAGGTTCAGGGCCCGCGTCCAATAAAAAAGTGAGTTAAGAGCCGGTCTCGCCAAAAAGTGCGGATAATCACGCCACCGTCTTCCTGAGGCAAGGATTCTACAGTTCCGGAGCGTCTGGATCAACCGTATCGGGTTTGTAACCAGGAATGTGATTGGATGAAATATCGCAAGGAGTAGCCCGCGATATCCATAAAGCTCGATGAACTTGCCTAACTTTTTCATGAGTCAATCGATTCGCCTAGTCTGTACCTTTTCTTTCATCGTTTTTAGAGCTTTTCCTCAAGATATTCTCGGATAGCAACGAAATCTTCCTCAGGATAACTACGTGGTTGTAGATTCACTGTCAGATTGTCAAACCGAAGCTGCTCTCGATTCAAGTGGAGATTTTCTGACGCAAGGGACTCGATGTGTGGTTCCGGATTCTTGCAGAACTCCTCATATTCCCACTCTGTTTTCACGGATGAGGGTAACAGTTCAAATTGTCTATCCAGGGTACGTTCAATTACTTGAATTTGTCGGACACAGAACTCAATCGGATCAGAAATCTGACTGTTCCAAAGTTCAGGCGGTACCGGATGAAATGTGCCGAGCTCCCGATATCCTATCAGTTCACTTCGAATAATATGTTCTGTATTCCTGTGAATGCGCAAAAAGTTTAATTCAGGGATCGCTTCGTGCAATGCCGCAATATCACCATAATGGCGGACATTTTTAAAGAGGAAGGGGCGATCCGGGCTGGCTTTCATCCATCCCAGGATTCGTATAAACTCGCCACGGATCGCCTGAGGCTCTTTCCTGTTGAGAATTCTATTCAGCAATGCATTACCCTCATTGACGTCGTGCAGTTCCGGAGAATATCCATAATAGTTTGCATACTCATTTACTGTCTTTCCAAATAAATTGAATCTATTCATAAAATGAGAGGCTGATTCAGGGAAAAGATAGTGGAAATTTGAGTAATAGACTGAGGGAATAACCCTGGTCAATACCTGATAAATCAGCGTACTTCCGGCACGGGGCGGGCTTACAATCATCAGGGAGGATGGCATTGGTTCTATTGGCCACACCTGGCAGCGAAGGAACAGGTTTGCGATAATAGAATCAATCAACAAACTCACTGGGCGGAAAGCATGGAGAAGTAATCCCAAATATGCTGCTTTTCTTCCCGAGGTTATTGCGCCCCGAAGCCGCAGTATTTTTCCCGCGAAGCTTTCATTATTCTTGATTAGTGTACTTGCTACAACTGGCATATCATCATGACATCAGATAAACAAGTTAAGAGCTAAGCGAAATCCAACAATAGGCGAATGCAATTAACCACCCTTTTCGCAACCGCCGATCCTCCCCAGACCGGAAGGTTGATAGTATGCCGCGCCAATCGGGCTGCGTTTGGAAAGGCATCCGGAGGATGGCTGCCGTAAGCATTCATTTCCGGGATAGTATATTCGATCAGCCACCCCAGTTGTACACCCCGTTTTAAACCCTGCTGCAGCCACCACTGCCGATCCTGAACCTCCACAACATAGTGAGAATAAGTGGCTCCGTTGACCACCGGCGGATGGATAAAATCCGGTCGATGCGGCAATATCTCATGGTAATATTGTGCAGCATCTCGCCGGCTGGCAATGATCCGGTCATATTTGTGCAGATTGGCACGGCCGACTCTACCTTCAACCGGACTCATTCCGATCAGATAGTCGTCGGGCATATCGATTGAGGTTTCGTCATAGTATCGGACAAACCGATCAATCAACCCGGACCGTTCCAACCGGTTAACCATCCCGTACACTGGCCCCCAGAAGGTGGGATAGACCGCCATCAGGTAGAGAAATCGCTTCAGCCCTTTTTGCCAGGAGGGTGGACTCTGCCGCTCATCGCGATGTGCTTTTAGCTTCCTATAGAGTGTGTGATCATCGGTCGTAATCATCCCACCGAAAATCGAGGTCAGCAATTTGCTGATATTCAAACCGTACAAGGCCGCAATGCCCTCTTTATTCACTGGTCGGGAATTCCACCCGGCCTGAAAACTGTGGGCACAGTCCTGAATGATCTTCACATCAGGATGGTGGTTTCGTACCGCATTCAGACGGTCCAAATCAACCGGGTACCCGAACAGCGAGGTAGGGATGATAGCGCCGGTGTTCTCGGTGATCGCCTGTTCCGCAAGGTCAAGGTCCATGTTGAAATCATCGGGAGCACAATCAACAAATACGGGTGTGTTCCCGCTGTACACAATAGCATGGGGCACCACGACACAGGTATATGCCGGGCAGATTATTTCCTTGTTTTGTAAACCCATAGCCTCGAGCAGCAGCTGTAATCCTGTTCTCCCGTATGGAAATGCCAGTGCATGATCCTGCCCCATCCGTGCGGCGAACTCCGCTTCGAATACCTCCACACCGTTGCGTTCCCAAAATTGCAGGGCAGCAGCCAGTTCAGACAATCCCAACCGGGGTTTTAGCCGCGGGATCATCGGGAGTCATCCTGCCGCTGCCAGTATCCCTGGCTTGCCATATGAATTGCACTGAACG
Organism: bacterium; assembly: GCA_035267465.1. Lineage (GTDB taxonomy): Bacteria > Fidelibacterota > JAANXI01 > JAANXI01 > JAANXI01 > DATFLS01. The sequence goes on along the minus strand of DATFLS010000168.1, from coordinate 7,062 downwards.
GCTGCGGAACTTCCACACGCTCCAGATTACAATTCGCCGGGATCCATTCGTCATTGATATGAAGATGCTCTCCCAAAGTAATAGTCCGTTTATTCCGGATGGATAGCACCTTCCTCCCGGTAATCAGTCGTTTCACCAACCGCCGCTTGATAAATTCCCGAATCCACCGGATCCGCATTACGGTAAGATTCAGTACCCGGAGCAGGAGGAACTTCAACGGAGCAGGATATTCCTTATGCAGTGTGGTGAGAGCAGCTTCTACAGTGATGACCTTATCGCCCACTCTCAGTGAATTTTCCGGCTGGCTGGTTTGTGAGCTGAAAAGCTCGCCTGCCGGTGATTTGCCTACCACACCGGTATCTATAATCCTCGTCCCGTTTTCTTTGGAAAAATGATAGCATACACCGCCTTTCTGCCAGGAAACGATGGTATATGCCCGGGGAGTATTGTCGATGAGCAGCCCCGCTTCATCGAATCTTTTTCTGTGATATTCTCGCTGAAGCGCAGGGAGAACGGGATCTTCACCGGAGCTCTCTGCTGTCCGGACACGCCAGAGTGCAGCCGCCCGGCAATAGCTGTTAAACATGGGTATCAGGTTGGATTCATCCAGAGTATCAAGAGTGACCACCGAATGCCGGGTTATGGAATGTTCCATATATTCTGCCAGTACAGTTGCTTCCGGGATTTCCCCTGCCAAGTATTTGATCCCTGCCGGAAAATAGAATCTGGTATTTCTGCTCCCGTAATGCCCTCCGAAGGAACCATCCGGATGGGCGAAATACCAGAGAAATTGTAGGGAGCGGGCGAGAGAATCCTCAAATCGTTTGTACCTTGTCATGGCATGGATATCAGCGAGATAGTCCGTAGCCAGCGATTGATAGCCAGGATCAGCCCCTTCGTATTCACGATACCATCCATCCTCCGACTGTTCGTCCAGAATGCGCTCAAGCAGTACATCTGCCCGGCTTCTGCCGCTTTCCGCTGTCAGATGATTCCATTTATACAATGCTGCCGCTGCGGTGGCCAGATGGTTCGAGATGAAAGCATGGGTCTCCTCCGACCGCTCAACGAACTGTATCATCGGTCGCACGATACGGAGGTAACGTGTCCGGTTCTTCTCCGGGAGGGCAGATGCAAGTATTTCAATCGCTGTGAGGAGATCATACGCCACAAGCGCGGTTACACAGAATGAATTTTCATAGGGAAACGCCTCAACCGCGCTCCCGTTCGGGTAGGAAATATATTGCGCCCCCCGGAACATCGCATCGATTCGTTCAAGTACGGCGCGCTCACTAACATAATCAGGCAGCAGATCATGATGGAGTAGCCTGGCGAGCCCGTGAGCTGCTCCCTGGAAAGTCCCATTTGCAAAATCTTTCACCTTCCAGGCCCAGTAAAGTCGATCACCCACCCCGTATGTCGGGCTGGTGTTATCCCGATCATAAAGTGCCAGTAAACGTGGCAGTACTCGGTATATCTCATCCAGATACGGATTATTTTGTGCGGGTGGAGAAATTTCCATGAGGGCTAACAGGTCACTCCAGTAATTGTAACAGTGATTGGTACGCTCCTCCCCAATTGTAATCGTCGCTGAACGTCCTCTGGTGCCAGATCACACTCGCTATCCCAAATACGGATTGCACTTCATTAATCCATTTCTTCAATTCTTCAATGCGATCAGCATCCGTAAACTGAGTGTAATCAAACAGTTGAGAATCCATCAGTATCATTGGAACAGCACGAATCTGCATTTCTCGCCTCTCTTCGTCGGACCATGGTGAAAAACACAGTGCCGCGCCATTCCTGAATCCGGGCCGGTCGTTAAATCCTAAAGTCATATCCAGCTCGAAACCGGCTTGTTGCTGGGCTCTCCAGGTATCCGCCCACGAGAAGCGCAACCAATGTTGACGGCAACTCCGAATCGGTATTCCGGCCGCTTGCTCCAGTCGCTCCCGTTCCTCTGCCATTTTCTCACTGTTTCTCCATGAATCGAACGATTGATGGAGACCGATATGCCAGCCTCTCCGGATTAAATTTTTTACCTGATCCCGTAGACGAGGTTCTAACACTGAATAAGCAGGATCAAATAATTGCTGTTTCAGAGTCTGTCCGGGAAAGTTGCCGCCATAAAAATTGAAATAACTCCTGATGTTATGCTGTTGCTCGAGATCCAGTATTTCGGTTATACGCCAATAGTCGGCCTTCTGTGTTAAAAAATTGATTCCTTTGATGAAAGTTGAGTACGTGGTATCCAACTCACGGCGCCACAAGGATCGAAACACATTATATCCGTTAAATAGCGATTGTTTCAGCAGGATTGCCGGTGTTTTCCGGACGGCATCGACGTCATGCGTGAGGAGGATTTCAGGCGCCGGAAGCTCTCCGAATAACTCCTGTTCCTGTTGCTGGAATGTCCGGGCACACCAGCGGCGCAGAAAAAGGGCAATTCTGTTCACCCAGGCTTTTTCCCAGAGCACTGCATTCCAGCCGTCCAATCTGGAACTGTAGGAGTGTATCACTTCGTGCTTTTGCTCATAGCAGCGTTCGGCGGTCCCGTTCAAGTACCAGAATATCACATTCCACCAGTCTGTCTGTTCCCAGAGAGGACCAAGATCATTCCGGATGAACTGTTCCGGCACCGGAACTAGGCCCTCCTTCCCGAATTCGTTTGCCCAGGAGGGTAATCCTACCTCGGATAGCCGTGGCGGAAGCTGCGTCTGGTAATCATATGGGAGATGCGGAACAGGTAATTCTAATAATTTGTTCTCATTCCTGCTCCAATATCGAGATAACATCCGCAATAAGTATCGGATTTTGTGGTTATCCAATCGTCAATCCCAGGACGCTGCTGCTTTAATGACTATCAATGAACGTTTGCATCCAGAGTTCTATATTCAGTAACCCCCAGATGCCTCTTCCGAAAGCCCGTTCATTTTTAATGGTAGGTTCAATATTTTCTATATCATAGATTCCCCGTTCCCGGGCACTTTGACTCATCAAGGTTTGAATGATAAAATCCCGAACCGGACCATCCTGATACCACTCGCTCAGCGGTACCGGAAATCCCATTTTATCTTTGCGATTGGATATCGCCTGGGGGACAATATGTTCAGCAACCTTCCGAAAAATATATTTGGCGCGGCCGCCGGCATACTTTATTTTGGGCGGCATTGAAGCAACCAGTTCGGCAATTCTGTGGTCTAATAACGGAACACGGGATTCCAGTGACACAGCCATGCTGGTGCGATCCTCAACATGAAGCAATGCCGGAAGCAGGGTTTTTTGGTCAAAATAGGTCATTTTATTGATATACGAACGGCTATTACTTCCGTTGAAGATCTCATTGTACTCATCGAATGGATCATAATTTTTTCTATCGAGTATCTCTTTATCCAGCAAATGCCTGACACTTTCACTTCGATTGATCAGTCGATAATACCTTTCAGCCTGCCCCTGAAATAAATTTTCTTCCCAGAAATACTTTAACATCGGTTCGTAACCCTGGAGTTGAGCCAGATTCGGGAGAATGGAATCAAACGTGACAACATACTTGCTGTCTTCCTGTGATCCTTCAATCCCACCTTTGATACACTCTTCCAGATAGGCAATTAAATAGCGGGTATATCCTCCGAACATTTCATCGCCACCCTGTCCCCCCAGCACGACTTTCACATTTTCACCGGCCAATTTTGACACGAAATATTGCGGAAATATCCCGGGCCCGCCAGCGGGCTCATCCATGAAGTAAATCAATTCCTGCAGTGTTTCGACAAAATTCCGGGCAGTGGGATATATTTCGTGGTGGATGGTGCCATTTGCCTTAGAGACAATCTGCGCATACCTTGTTTCATCATATTGTTCTCCGTCCTTGAACCCTCCACTGAATGTATGAATCTTGCTATCCAGGAGAGAGGCCGCCAGAGCGGTCATGGTGGACGAATCTAACCCTCCGCTCAGATGGGCCCCGACCGGCACATCCGCCCGAAGCTCAATCCGGACCGTATCTTCTAACAATCGCAGCAGGGTACTCTCAAAGTAATCGGCGGTATGATCGGCATCAATGGTATAATCCAGATTCCAATATTCCTTTTTCTCAATCCGGCCGTCCACATTGAAGGTAAGGGTATGTGCTGGTTCCAGAGTTTGAATATTCTTAAAAAGTGTTTTCTCCCCAAGGCAAAACTGGAAGGTGAAATAATCAGCTAATCCCTGGTAATCCACTTCAGCCGGGACCGCCGGATGTTGCAGCAGCGATTTAATTTCCGAACCAAAGATAAAATGCCGGCCGTCAAAGAAATAATAGAATGGTTTAATTCCGAACCGATCTCTGGCAACAAACAGCTGTTTTCGCCGGGTATCCCAGAGAGTAAAGGCAAACATCCCGTTCAGATGTTGAACCGCCTGCTCTCCGTACTCTTCATAAAGATATATGATGACCTCGGTGTCCGAATGGGATTTGAACTGATATCCCTGAGCTGTCAGTGATTGTCGTAACTCCAGATAATTGTATATCTCGCCATTGTACATAAGCCAGAGAGTTTCTTCCCGATTGGGCATGGGCTGGCTGGCATTTTTCGATAAATCAATGATGCTTAATCGGCAATGTCCGAATCCTACCTGATCGTTGAAGTAGAACTCTTGATCATCGGGGCCCCGGTGTTCAAGCACTTCCAGCATGTGCTCAACCACACTGTCACTGATGGTCTCAGAACTATCAGTATGTATTACTCCGCAAAACCCGCACATATGATTCTTATGAATTGAATTCTTTGAGCTTTTTCTTGTACGTCCACCGCCATCCTCCCCACGGCCAGTAATATAGCAGCATCATGGTCAGATATCCAAAAGTAGTAATGCTTGACACCATTTTACTTGTGCTCTTTTTCTGATCGTAGTGCAGAATTCCCGGCACTTCCGCCATCCTCGGCTCCAATAATCTTAACTTTACCAGCTTTTCGAGTGTGCAGGTAAACCCCAGTCCCTTGAGCTGGATAAAATTGTTGCTGTACAGCCTGATAGCGTCCTGAATCAACTCTACCCGATACGCACGAAAGCCCGAGGAATAATCGCGGACACCCTTCAGGGGAAACACGACCTTCATAAACAGATTCGCACAATAACTCACAAAGGCCCGGTATAAGGAAATACCAGTCTGACCGCCACCTTTTTGGAATCGCGACACAATAGCAATATCATACCCTTCTTCGATCTTTCGAATCAGTTTCAATATGTTCACCGGATCGTGGGTGTCATCACAATCCAGCCTGATAGCGATGTCGCCTTCCTCTCCATGTCTCGCGACATATTCAAATAAATCTCTGACTGTTTCACCCAACCCGCGATTTATCCAATGTTCAATCAAGACAAGGTCGGCGCGCTCATCATATCCGAGGAAGACTTCTTTTGTCCCGTCTTCAGACCCATCATCGCAAAGAATGATACGGGTCTCCTCATTGATGTGGTCCACTTTGCTGATAATCTTTGGCATCAGATGTTCAAGCGAAGTTGCTTCATTATATGCGGGTAAAAGTACGAATACCATACTCTATATTATCCTTCCGATCATACAAATGCGGCCGTGACTCAATTACTCATAAAAAGATGCGCAATAATCGTAAGTATTTTCTCAGCCGTATGCCCATCTCCATAAATATCAGGGTGGGTGGCCGATCGGGGTAACTCCGTGGTATAATCTTGATACAAGATATTCCAGCCGGCCTCAACGGTTTCCGTCCACTCGGTTTCCCGTCGTAACGTGATGCATGGCACCCGGAGCCAGTACGCCTCCTTCTGCAGCCCTCCTGAATCGGTCAAAATGAGAGAGCTATGCTGCAAAGCTTTCATCATGTCAAAATATCCCAGGGGTTCTGTGAGCAGGATGTTTGACGGCAGGTGAATGTTTCCGCTGTTCAACACTTTTTTGGTGCGTGGGTGCGCCGGAAACACGGTGACTCTTTCCCCGGTAACCTCCTGAATAAATTCCATCAACGCGTTTAACTCATCAGGACTCCTGGTATTTTCCGCCCGGTGAATCGTCAAGATATTATATTCGTGTTCAGTTAATTGTAATTCATTCAGGATGTTTGATTTCTTTTCGGCAAGGGGTAGTGAATGCTTTAATGCATCAAACATCACATCTCCGATATTGACTGTCAGAGGATTATCTGCAGTGGCACCATTATCTTCCAACCCAAAATCGGACCGATCAAATAACTCCCCGGCCAGATAAATGTTTGTAAATCCCTCCTTCCGGAGATTATTCACCGCTTTCTTACTCGGGCAACAAAGCACGGTTGAAATATGATCCGTTATCAGCCTGTTTACTTCTTCCGGCATTGTTTTATTATAACTCCGTAATCCTGCTTCGACATGGATCAGCGGTATTCCCAGTTTTGCGGCAGCCAGAGCTCCGGCCAGGGTTGAATTGGTGTCCCCGTACACAATCACCACCTGCGGCTTCACATCTGTTAACACCTTTTCGGTTCTCTGAAGAATTTTCGCTGTCTGTTCACCCTGAGTTGAGGAGCCTACTTCAAGATGTGTATCAGGATGTTTAATACCCAGCTCCGCAAAAAATGTTTCAGACATCCTGTAGTCATAATGTTGACCGGTATGAATAAGGTGGTCAATAATTTCAATCTGGAGCGCTCCCTCATAATTATCAAGTGCCCGCGACAGGGGGAAATATTTTATAAATTGGGGTCTGGCTCCGAGTATGTTACACATGTGGATTTTCATTATATCGGCTCAATAACAAAAAGACGATTGAAAATAATGGCAGGAATCGCTTGAATTTCGGGTTCGATACTCACAGCATCAGCCGGATCACCTCAAAGGCTTCCGCCAACTCTCGTTTATATTGCACACCCCGGACGGATGCCTGGGCCTGGAAAAATTCCGGCTGGCTGTAATGCCGAAATCCCTGGGACTTGTAGCAGGAGATAGCCTCTGATTTAATGGCTAATTGTTCCGTGGTTAAACGAATCAACGCCTCCGCCGGGAACGAAATATTATTCCATGGTAATTCATATCCAAAGATCGAACGATAGCGGAAGGCTCGTA